>CAZHAM010000001.1:0-33827 GCA_964530415.1 uncultured Candidatus Saccharibacteria bacterium
AGTTTAGAGCATTCTTATTACATACCGCTATAAACTCTGCTGTTTCGATTTTTTCATTTATTAATTCTGAGGTAACAAATACATCTTTGGCGTGTGCAGAGATGCTATATGGAATATCTGTAATTTCTGAAATTAGCATCATCATTGTCGATGGGTCGGATAAAAAATGGGCGTGAATATGGTCGGGTTTCATTTTTTTTACAACGACAGAATAGCCAACCGCTTTGCCTAACAAGAAAATCTTATTAAAGAAGAGTGTGTTTAAATTGGTTAGTAAGTTATACGCATTTATAACTTTTGGTAAATTAAAAACAAAGATCGGAATTAATCCAAAAATGTGGGTGAGTTTTAGCTGATTATAAAACACGCGATCTTTTAAAACATCTGGTAAAACACCGTTTCCTTTTTCAATTGAAAGTACGCTAACATCAATTTTTTCTCTTGAAGCAAGTTTAGCTACTTCTTTTTCGATAAAAATTTCCGAAAGTACCGGGAACCTTGGGACGTAAAAGACCACCTTTTTTGTATTATTTGCCATTATATGTTCATTTTATCAGATACACGCCGATTTTTCCCACTGACCTATAGCTTTGATAAGATGGGATTTTAGTGTAAAATGGGCGCTATTGACAATTGAATACTATCAGATACGAAAGGATGGGAAAAACATGAGCACTTCGAGAAATCCAGAGGATGCGGTGTATTCGATAGCGAGTCTGTTGGGAAAGCTGACTGGGGCTGAATTCTATGTTGCAACGTCATTAACAACCGTTGGTGGTGAATTTCGTAACTACCGGCAAGGTTGGGCTGGAAATCCCACTCAAGTTACACGAAAATACTCACCTGTTACTGACCAAACAATTGACACGCTTTTATTTGCCGATAAACAGCAGGGCGGAAAACCATTTAAACCATTGGTTTATCCTGCTATAAATGGGCTGAATCCCGACATATTTCGTTCTAGCAAATTATCTGTGGAACCCCCTGCAATATGCTTGCGTATGTCAGATGGCTATACTGATCTGTCTGTATCAGTAGGTGGATTTCAGCCTAGAAAGCAAAATCGATTGTATGCCGGAATATTTCTTTACACCGCACTAGTACGTCAGGTAGTACCACATCACATAGGAACACGTTTCAAAACATTGGAAGAGTATGAATCTGCGGTTAACCAACTCGCCAGACCGATTACATGCAATGCGCTGGACCATTTTCGAACGTATTACTTAATACGTATTTTTCCAATGGTTTTTGGGGAGTTCCAGTATTTTCCGGGCAACCCAGAAATGCAAACGGCGGCTATGCACATCGATTTCAAAACCCGAGCCCCTGTAAATTTTTTACGGTTTGTGTCCGGCTTGTGTGGTCAAAAACCCATAATCTGGGGACGACACCCAAAAGATCCGACAGGAGCATTTTGGTTAAAGACCCCGGTTCAAGATTTTGGGATTATGGCCCGGTCCAATAGTTGGGATCCGAGAGACAAGAGATAGTAGTTAATATCAACCGCGCGGCGCTTCTAACCACTCAAATCATCGAGTGTTAGGCGCCGCGCTTTCGTATCCAAATCAAAAACTACTTACCGTTTTTCAACAATGCAAAATATTCGCCATTCTTATCACCCTCGATACTTTTAACACCATTTGTTCTTTTTCCGATCGCAAAATACATATACCCAAGTTCTTCAACTTCTTTTTGGTTTAATAGATTTCGTCCGTCAAAAATAACTTGCTCCTTGAGAAGTTCAGATACTCTATGTAAATCTAAATTACCAAACTGCTTCCACTCGGTTAGTATAAATAGTGCATCGGCGTCGTCCATTGTTTCGTAAGAATCCAAGCAGTATTTAATGTTTTCATCACCTAACACTTTTTTGGCGTTTAACATTGCTTCGGGATCATAAGCATAAATTTTTGCGCCCAAACCGCGCAACGTTTTTACGATTTCAATCGAAACTGATTCGCGAATGTCATCGGTATTGCCTTTAAACGCTAAACCAAGAACGGCAAATTTCTTTCCGCTTAAATTTTCACCGTAGAATCTTTTTACTTTTCTGACAAAGTTATCCTTTTGAAGTTTGTTAACTTCCATTACACCTCTTAAAAGCTTAAAATCATACGCCTGATCAGTAGAAGTTTTGTACAATGCTGCGACATCCTTGGGAAAACAACTTCCTCCATAGCCTATACCCGCATTCAAAAAGTGTCTGCCTACTCTTCTGTCCAAGCCCATACCCTCGGCGACAGTTGATACATCGGCGCCGGCTCTTTCACACAACTGGGCAATTTCGTTAATAAACGATATTTTTGTTGCTAAGAATGCGTTTGATGCGTATTTAATCATTTCGGCCGATCTCAAATCACTCTCGACAATCGGAGTTCCCAAATGCGCATAAAGTCTTCGCATAACTTCGTGGGCTTTAGCTGTTTCTGCGCCGACTACTGTTCTATCGGGCTTCATCATATCTTCAACGCTCGAACCTTCGCGCAAAAACTCAGGGTTTGAAGCAACATCAAATTCGTGTACGGTCGTTAAATTATCTTTAATAATCTGCTTAATTTTTTCATTCGTCCCAACCGGAACTGTACTTTTTGTAACAATTACTTTATAGCCGTTTAAAGTTTGACCGATTTCTTTTGCAACTTGCCATATCGCAGATAAATCAGCAGCCCCCGTATCGCTTTGGGGAGTTCCAACGCATATAAAAACAATTTCGGCGTCTTTGATACCTTCGGAAAGTGAAGTTGTAAACGTTAGTCTGTTTTCAGAGATATTTTTTAAAACAATATCGGAAAGTCCTGGTTCATAAATCGGCATTTCTCCGGTTTTTATTCTTTCAATCTTTTTTTCGTCAATATCTACACCTATAACTTTATTTCCCCAATCTGAAAAAATCGCAGCGCCAACCAAACCAACATAGCCTGTACCTATTACACAAAGGTTCATATTAATACCTCCAAAAATTTATAAATGCTTGGGCAGAAAATTTTTAAACTTCTAAATCTTATAGACACCCCTGATGTCGTTTATTCGTACTTTAATTACATCTCTAACCATTTTTATCGAAGTTTCAAAAAAGTTTAATCGGGTAGTTTTAACAAATGTCCAAATTACAGGAACTTCTTTAATTTTGTATTTTAACTTTCTCGCCAAATACAAAACCTCAACATCCCAAGCCCCGAGATACGCTTTCTCCAAAACTGGAGCATCCGGACCATAAATCTTTAATCTGCTAAATATATCCTTTGCAGATTTCTTGTTAAAAAGCTTAAATCCACATTGGCTGTCGTTGATTCCCGGTAATAAAACTGCCTGAACAAAAAAGTTGAATATTCTTCCAATAAAGTGTCTGTAAAAAGGTTCGCCTATTCTTTGCGCACCGATACCCTCACGAGATCCTATAACAATATCGTAGCCCTGGTCTCTAGCCCAAACCGACAGTTTCTTAAGCTCGCTAATCGGGGTAGACAAATCCGAATCACAAAGATAAATATATTCGCCTTGGGCTTTATCAACACCAGCCCAAACCGTGGCTCCTTTGCCTTTGTGAGGATTTTTTAACAGAATTAATTCAGGATTTTCTTCTAGAAAAGATTCGGTGATGTCAGCAGTGTTATCTTTACTTCCATCATCAGAAACTATAACTTCAAAGGATTCGGCAAAACCTCTCATAAAGGTTAGAACTTGGTTTATTGTCGAGGAGATCTTGTCGGCTTCGTTAAAGGCCGGTATAACGATAGAATATTCTTTCATATTAATGTTTTTTCCAAATAATTTTACTATAAACCGTGAAATTCCACACCAGACCGAATATTACTCCAATTACAAAAGCTATGTTTGAAATAATAAATGTGTCTCCAAACCAAAATGTAAAATAATGAACTATTTGTGATCTCACTAAAATTGGAATTGTGGACGAAGCAAAATATAAGAGTGCTGCGGTTATCTTTTTTTGACCGCTACCTAGTTTTCGATCGTCAAAAGACCAAAAGTTGTTGAGTAAAAATGTTGTTAACATGGCTAGACCCCCAGAAATAATTGCGCTAAACGAAGATCCGATTTCGGGAACAAGCCTTAGAATGTTAAACAATGTTGAGTCTACGATTAAACCAGCGACACCAACGATTAAAAATTTAAAGAAGTTTTGATTCTCGTTGTATCTGAGAGTTAAAACAACTCTGAGGGAATCCGCAAAATTGTTGCGCTCCATTTTAGAATTTCCTCTGTCTCTTAGACCAAAATCAACCGGAATTTCTTTAAACTTTGCGCCGAGTTTATGCATTTTAAACAAAAGATCAATCTTATAAGCAAAGCTTTTGGACATAACACTATCTAGATCAATTTTATCTACAAAACCTTTAACCCTTGCAGCTTTAAATCCTGACGTAAAATCATTAACTTCTAAAATTCCTAAAACAATTTTTGAAAATAAATTTCCGCCTCTACTTAAAAATTTTCTGTAAAATTGCCAATCTTTGGGAATTGTGCCCCCTTTTACAAATCTGGAAGCAATTACATAATCGTAACCGTTTTCAATTTCATCGGTTAATCTCACAACATCCTCGGGATTATGTTGAAAATCTGCATCTATTTCAAGTAACACATCTGGTGCCAAATTTTTTTGTGCATAGTCAAAGCCATATAGATACGCGGCACCTATACCTGCTTTTTCTTTTTCTAAAAGTAACTGAACATTTGGAAAAACTTTTGCTTTCTGTAAAACAACTTCGCCGGTTCCGTCTGGAGAATTGCCGTCAACCACTAATATTTGAAAATCTATGTGAGATCTTTTTTTAAATACTTCCTCTAAAGCATCAATGAATTTACCAATATTTTCTTTTTCGTTATAAGAAGGAACAACAACAATAACGCGCATATTACATTCCCACGACAGACATTAATAACAAAAGCACAAAAACGCTAAATAAAATATATTCCGCAGCAATGGTTTTTGTGAGCCTACCCTCCAGGGCATGATGAATTATACCCCAAAGTGTGTAAAAAACCGAAAGGAATAAAAGTATCAAAACTAAAATTGAATAGTTGTATCTGAATAACAGAATTAATACCCCAAAAGATAAAAATCCGACTACTAAAATTAAGTATTCAAGCATGTGCCTTTCGTTTTCATTCATATTTTTATAATACCGCTCCCGGCTTTAATACAAACCAAATACTCCCCAAAACCATTAAGAGTAAGGTGAGGTGGGCTAATGTGTGGCCATTAAATTTTAAAATACCCATTTTTCTTGAATACCAAATATCTATAAATAATAGAACTGATACAAATCCTCCAAATGCAAAGCTGATACCTTTAGCCGCGGTTGAGACGTCAATTATCGGTAAAATTCTAGGACCGCGCTCTAACTGTGTCTCGGGGTTTACTGCATTTTCCGCAGACGGTACCTGCGCTAAATCACTAGCCGCTTCTTCGGTGATTTGCCTTAAAATCTCGTCCTCGTCCTTTTTTGTGGCCATTGCGTCTATGTTGCGGGGCCTACCAAACATTTGCACCACCAAAGTAGTTTCGTAGCCATCCATAACACCGTTTACCACAGCAAAACCAATTTCATCGTAATTTTTATTTAGCAGATTTTCGCGGTGAGACGGGGAATCCATCCAAGCGCCTACCACTTCTTTAGAATTCGAGAAGTTTTTAGCCAAGTTTTCTCCCGCATAAACGTAATCGTAATCCTGTCCTAAGATAAAATCCCACGGTTCGGCCCCCGAAGGCGACACGTGTGCCCAATATCCGTTTTTAAACATATCGCGTGCCTTGCTTTCAGCGGCTTTTGTTAAGGATTCGTTTAAAACAAGGGTGTTTAAGCCTGTTTCCTGCCTTCGCTGATTTGTGTATTCGAGCAAATCTCTCACACTTATATCCGACGCGTAACCGAGTACTCCGGGCAGTAATTTTGGAAGCATCCTAAATACCAGCGCCACAGCTATAATTGCCACGCAATATATCATTATGGATTTATTAGATAACAGCGTTGCGCGTGTTTTTTGCTGAGGATGGGGCAGAAAATGATACATAAATTGAAATTTTTCGATACTGTGGCTATCGCGCCTCCAGTCGTGTATGACTCTTTGCTTGATTGGGGTGAGTTCGTCGGACATTAGTTTAATTCTACCCGTTTATAGCTTAAAATATCAAGGCAATTACATAAACGGTTCGAGTACGCTCAAAACGGCAGCGTATTCCTCGGAAACAGTACCCATGCCCGAAACTTCTTTAACCATTCCTTTAGTTTTAAAATAGTCGAGTACGGGCAAGGTTTCTTTTTTGTATTTCTCAATCCTCGTTAAAACTGCTTCTTCGGTATCGTCGTCTCGTTGAACAAGATTGCCTTCACATTTAGCTAGTTCTTCTTTGGGTATGGTGTAAATATTGTAAATTTTGCCGTCAGAATCGCACGTGCGTCTACCCGTAATTCTACGTAAAGTTTCTTCAACTGGAATGTCCAATAACACAACAACGTCCAAAGGAGGTTCAAATAATTCGATCTGCCCAAGCGAGCGGCCATAGCCATCTAAAATGTATCCATTTTTGCAATCTTCGCGTTCTAATCTCTTCCTCATCAAATCCGCAACTAAATCATCGGGTGCTAATCCACCAGACTCCATAATTTCTTTACTTTCTAAATATCTCGGATGTGTTTCTGGGAGATCTCTTAAGGTCTGCCCCATTGAAATCGAAGGAATTTTAAATTGGTCGGATAATCTTTCGCCTACAGTTCCTTTTCCGCAGGCCGGAGGTCCGGCTAATAATATTTTCATAATAAATAAGGTTACTACGATAGTCCGGGAATTCCAAGATCTTGCATTTGCCCGCGCATTTGTTTTTCGACTTTTTTATCTGTTTCTTTCATTGCTTCGTTGATAAGATTTTTTAGATTCTTGTCCTCTTCACCGTCAATTTCAATTTTTTCTATTCTTTTATCGCCCCTTACGACAACTTTTATGTTTCCCGATTCCTGAACTACAAATATTTGTTCGAGCTGTTTTTTAATATCTGATTGAATTTTTTTTAATCTATGTAAATCTTTTAATTTATCAAACATAGTTTATCCCAAAAAACTTTCATAACTTCGCGACACAGTTAAAGCTTGAATCTGTCTAATTGTCTCTAATACTACCGAAACTACAATTAATAAGCCAGTCCCCCCGATTGTAAGATTTGAAATTCCCATTAACGACTGTACTATATAAGGTAAAATTGCAACCAGACCTAAAAATAGAGCTCCCCAGGCCGTAATTCTCAACACAATTGTTCTTAAAAATCTCTCAGTTGCCATACCGGGTCTTATCCCAGGAATAAACCCTCCTCTTTTTTTAACGTCGTCAGCAATTTTTTGTGGGTTAAATTGAATAAACGTGTATAAAAACGTAAAACCTACAACCAAAACGAAATACAAAACGTTATACATTAAACTGTTCTCCGTAAAGTTTCGTGCCATAAAGACTCCCATATTTTGAAATACAGCATTTGAAGATTGTTGGAGAGGTGCCGAAATCAAATTGGGCAACATCACCATGGATACCGCGAAGATAATCGGTATAACCCCTGCCTGATTTACTTTTATCGGTAAAAAGTTTGTCACTTTTTGAGATTTTACTCCCCGGCGACCGTACTCTACTACAATGTTGCGCGTTCCTTCATTTACAAGTACGACTCCCACAATTACTACCAACGACAAAACTATAAAACCCAAAGTACTAAATATGCTATTCGCAGTTGATGTGGAAGCAAAACTAATTAATGCAGACGGAAGTCTACCGATAATACTTGCGAATATAATAATGGAAGTACCGTTTCCTATGCCGTACTCGGATATTAATTCTCCGAGCCACACAAGTAATAGCGCGCCTACTGTCATTGTGATTATTAAAATAACTAAATCAAATGGCTGAAGAACTCCAATAACTCCTTGTTTATTAAGCAAAAAATAAATGCCATAAGCCTGAGCCAGTGCCATCGGAACTGTTAAAAACCTGTTGTACATATTTATCTTCTCGCGCCCGACATCTCCTTCTTTGGAAAGCTCTTCGAGAGACGGGATCATAATAGTAAACAGCTGCATAATAATAGAGACATTGATGTAAGGGTTTAAACCTAGAGTTACAATTGAAAAATTCTGAAAAGCGCCACCACTGAATAAATCGAATAAGCCAAAAAAAACATTTCCTTGTAAATAAGCGCGAATTGCGGCTATGTCGACTCCGGGAACAGGGATATGAGCTAATAATCTAAAAAAAACTAACACCAAAAGTGTAAAGAAAATCTTTTTTCTTAATTCAGAGTTTTTAAAAATGTTTTTCATTAGTTAACAAGTTCAGATCCGCTTTGCTCTATTTTTGCTCTGGCAGAATCTGAATAGAGAAATCCTTTTAGTTTAAGCTTTTTAGTAATTTCACCTTTTGCCAATATCTTAACACCAAACTTCGGAAGTCTTTTAATAATCTTTCGGTCTAAAAGTGTCTGTGGCGTTATTTCAGCCCCGGCCTTAAAAGAATTTAGCGGGAATAGATTAATCGAAATAATATCTTTTCTTCTATAACTTGTGAATCCGCCTATTTTTGGCAATCTTTTGTATAAAGGAACTTGTCCTCCCTCAAAACCGACGTTAAACTTGTGTTTACCTTGACGGGAATTCTGTCCTTTTGTACCTTTTCCAACTGTATGGCCGCCTTTACCACTGCCGATTCCGCGTCCCACTCTTTTGCTTTGTCTTATTATTCCTTTAATTTTAGTTAATTTGTTTAATTCCATTTTATGTTATCTAACTTTACTTAATGCTTTAATAGTGCATCTAACGTTTGAGATTTTGTTGTTTGAACCAAGCATCTTCGATGAGATGTCTTTAATTCCGGCCATACCGACAACTGTTCGCACCGATCCTCCGGCAATTATTCCCGAACCTTTTGGTGCCGGTTTCAAAAATACTGTAGCCGATCCGTAAGAAGCGCTTACTTCATGCGAGATGGTCGATTCCTTAAGATTAACTCTTATCATTTCTTTTTTCGCTTTTAAAACAGCTTTTTGAACTGCCGTAGCTACGTCTAATGCTTTGCCGTATCCTGCTCCAACGCGTCCTTTTTTATCCCCAATTACAACAAGTGCGGTAAAACTTATAGAACTTCCGCCTTTACTCTTTTTGGATACTCTTTTTATCTGAATAACGTGCTCTTCAAATTCTTTTGGTTGCATCGGCCTGCCATCATTTCTTCTCATATTTCAATTCCTCCCTCTCTTAATCCATCAGCAAAACTTTTTATTCTTCCGTGGTACTTATAACCATTTCTATCAAATGTGAGCTTTACAATTTTTTGTTCTTTTGCTTTTTCAGCTAATGCTTTTCCTGCTTCAAATGCTGCTTGGCTTTTTGTTTTACCTTTTACTGCTTCGGCTTCTAAAGTGTTAATCGATGCTAGTGTTTTTCCTGCAACATCGTCAATTACCTGACCATACAGGTATTTGTTAGATCTAAAAACTGAGAGTCTTGGTCTTTCAACACTTCCGGAGATCTTTTTTCTAACTCTTAGTTTTCGTCTTTCAAGATTTGTTTTTCTTAATACTACTTTATACATATATTTTTAAACTTTTCCTGATTTACCAGCTTTTCTTCTAACTATCTCATCAGAATATTTTATACCTTTCCCTTTGTACGGCTCCGGTTTTCTGACTTTTCTAATTTGCGAAGCTGCTAAACCTACCAACTGTTTATCAATGCCTTTAATTACAATTTCCCTATTTTCAATAACTTCCATAGTAACACCCTCTGGAGCAGAAAATTCTACAGGATGGGAGTACCCGACTGCAAGTGAAATCTTTGAAGGATTTACAGAATTAACTCTATATCCTACTCCAACAAGTTCTAGCTTTTTTTCGTAACCATTTGTAACACCGACAACCATTGATTTGATCAATGCGTTTGTAGTTCCCCATAAAGCGTTAGATTTTTTTGTATCCATTTTTATTTTTGATGTAACCTTACCTTCTTCTACCGATACTTCAATTTCGGGTCTTATACCGTAAGATAGTTCGCCCTTAGGCCCCTTAACATTAATGGCACTGCCGTTTAATGCTACGGTTACATCGGCCGGTATTTGAATAGCTGTTTTCCCAATTCTTGACATATTAAAAAACCTCGCAAATTAGCTCGCCGCCCAATTTTTTCTTTCGGGCTGTTTCACCGTCAATAATTCCTCTTGATGTAGATACGATAAATAAACCGAAGCCACCTTTTGATTTACCCAACTCCTGGCTTTTTTTGTACACCCTTCGACCTGGTTTTGACAAAATCTGCATATCGGTAAAGTTAAATGTTTTACCGTCTTTACTTAATTCCAAATTCATTTTTTTGAAGGCAAGATCTTTTGGCTTAAATACTTTTACGTCAGTTAAGAAACCTTTTTCTAAAAGTACTTTTGCAATTGATTCACATTGTTTTGTATAAACTACCTCAACAGACCTCTTTTTTGACATTGAAGCGTTTTTTATCGTACTTAACATGTTTGATACTCTATCTAATGACATATATTTTTAAGCTTACCAGCTTGCTTTCTGAATGCCGGGAAGTACTCCTTTGTGTGCGAGCTCCCTAAAGCACTTTCTACAAATTTTAAACTTTCTCATATAACCTCTTGGATTACCGCATACTTCACATCGGTTGTATTTTCTGACACTAAATCTTGGTTCTTCTTTATGTTTAATTAATAATGCTTTTTTTGCCATATACTTTTATATCCTTAGTTTTCCTCTTTTTTAAAAGGCATTCCCAAACCCTTCAACAAAGCTACATTTTTATCTTTGTCTCCGGAACTCATTACAACTGTCAACTGCAAGCTCCTAACTCCTTTTGTCTTGTTGGGATTAACTTCGGGAAATATAACATGTTCCTTTACCCCAAGTGAATAGTTTCCTCTTTCATCAAAAGCTTCGTCGTTTAAACCTCTAAAGTCCCTAACTCTTGGGAGGGCGATACTTATAAGTTTATCTAAAAATGCCCACATTCTTTCTCCTCGTAAGGTAGCGGTATATCCGACAACTTCACCTTTTCTTATTTTAAACCCTGCTTCAGACTTTCGTGCTTTTCTCTCAGAAACTTTTTGTCCTGTGATATCACTCAACTCTTCAACAAAAGACTGCACAGACTCTTTACTTTCTCTAAATGGCCCTATACCTGCATTTACAACCACCTTAGTAATCCTTGGAACTTCCATTACATTCTTTAAACCCAGTTCTTTTTGGATTTTTGGTTTTATCTCTTCTAAATATGATTTTTGCAGTCTGTTCATATATTAATGTCTATTTCTTTGAGACGTCCTTTTCTAAAACATCGCCTGTTTTCTTTGATATTCTGTACTTTTTGCCGTCAATTATCTTGTAGCCAATTCTTACAGGTCTATTTGCTTTATCATCAAAGTACATAACATTTGAGGCATCAATTGGTTTCTCTATACTTACAATTCCGCCTTCTTTTACAGTTGCGCTAGGTTTCACATGTCTTTTTACAATATTAACCCCCTCAACTAAAACAGCGTTCCTTTCAAGAAGAACCATCAAAACTTTACCGGTTTTGCCCTTGTCTTTTCCTGTTATTATTTGTACTTTGTCGCCTTTTTTTATCTTCATATAAATGACTTGGTATTACCAAACTTCCTTTGCCAATGAGGCAATCTTTAAATAGCCCGCGTCTCTAATCTCTCTGGCTATAGGTCCGAATACTCTCGACCCAATTAGTGTCTTATCAGACACTTTTTCGAGTAAAACCGCTGCATTATCATCAAATCTTATATAACTGCCGTCTTTTCTCCTCTGCTCTTTTTTGGTCCTAACCATAACAGCTTTGTACACCGTATGATCCTTTACATTGCCCACAGAAGAGGCTCCTTTGACTACAACAGTAACAATGTCACCTATAAAGGCAAAACGCCTTCTGGAGTGCCCTGGAATGCCTATTACCTTAAGCTTTTTGGCTCCAGAGTTGTCAGCCGGTTTTATTACAGCTCCCACAGGTACCATTTACTTAGCCTCCTTAGAAGTAATTTTCTCGATAACTATCCAGGTTACTTCTTTACTAAAAGGCTTTGTCTCCTCTATTATCACGTAATCTCCCTCGGATACATTCATTTCATTGTGCGCCTTAAACTTTCGTGTGTTTCTCATGAGTTTGCCGTAAAGTGGGTGCTTTTTAGGCATTTCTACAGCCACAACAACGGTTTTATCCATTTTGGCAGATACTATTTGTCCTTTAATTCTTCTTTTGCTCATATTATCTTTGCGCTCCAACTAATTGTTTTTCTTTAATAATTGTCTTAATTCGTGCAATTTCCTTTTTAATAAACCATGCTTTTTTAACATTTTTCTCTTTTTTTTGCAAAGCTTCTTCGTTCACTTTGTTTAAATCTTTCATAACCTTCTTAAGGGTTTCGTTTAGCTCGTCAATATTTTTTTGTCTTATTTCAGTTATCTTCATATTATTCTTTCGTAATAAACTTTGTCTTTAAAGGCAACTTTGCAGACGCTCTTTCAAATGCGTCTCTTGCCAATTCCTGTGTGACACCGCCTAACTCAAAAAGGATTCTGCCCGGCTTAATAACTGCCGAATAGTGGTCGGTCGGTGATTTTCCGCTTCCCATTCTCGTTTCGTTTGGCTTTTTTGAAATTGCTTTGTCGGGAAATATCCTGATCCAAAGCTTTCCTCCTCTTTTTGTTTTATGTGCAATTGCTTTACGCGCGGCTTCAATTTGTCTTGATGTCAACATTCCCCTGTCTACAGCCTTCAAAGCGAATTCTCCAAATGCAACGCTTGAGCCTCGGACTGCGATTCCTCTGTTTGTTCCTCTTTGTTGTTTTCTAAATTTGACTCTTTTTGGCAATAACATTTTTAATTCCTTTTATAAATCGAGCTCGCCTTTGTAAATCCATACTTTTATGCCGATTGTTCCGTAAAGCATTTGACAATGTATCTGCGCATAATCAATATTAGCTCTTAAAGTCTGCATCGGAACGGAGCCCAAACTGTATGATTCTGATCTTGAAATAGTGTTGCTTCCACTTAAAACTCCCGAAAGTCTCACTTTTATTCCTTTTGCTCCTTTGTCTATCGCCGAATTCAGTGCAAACATAGTAACTCTTCTATATGGAACACGTCTTTTTAACTGTCTTGCGATGTAATCCCCGACCAGCTGAGCCTCAATCTCAGGTGTTTTAATTTCTTCAGCAGTAATCTTAATTTTAGATTTGGTTATCTTTTTAAGCTCTTTTTCTAATGTTTCTACTCCAGAACCGCCTTTTCCGATGACAATACCCGGTTTTGAAACCTTGATCAAAATATCAATTTCATTTTCGGTTCTTTCGATTTCAATTACTTTAAGTCCTGCGGTCGATAGTTTACTTTCAAGTAAGCTCCTGATTTTTATATCTTCTAGCGCAAAATCAGCGTATTGCCTTTTGTCAGCGTACCATCTTGAGATCCAATCTTTAGATATTCCGAGTCTAAAACCCGTTGGATTTATTTTTTGTCCCATATTACTTTTTAACCTCCGATAAACCTACATATATATGGCTTTTTCTTGTGACTTTTAAGCTGTATCTTCCTCTGGCACCAAAGTTAGGTCTTCGAGCGGGTTTTGCTTGACCGGTCCACAGATCCGATACATACATATTGTCCGGATTTAGACCATGATTATTTTTGGCATTTGCCTCGGCCGATTTTAACACTTTCAAGAGCATCTTTGCAGCCTTTGTTTTATCAAATGTAAGTATAATCTTGGCTTTTTCCAAATTCGCACCTCTGATCAAATTCATAACCACTCCAAGTTTTTTTGGAGATACGTCTGCATTTTGATGTGTTGCAAATGACTGCGGTTTAACCATTTTTATTCAATACCTTTCTTAGATGAGTGCGCCCTAAATGTTCTTGTAGGCGAAAACTCACCGAGTTTATGACCAACCATAGCCTCCGATATAAATACAGGGATATGCTTTCTACCGTTGTGAACTTCAAAAGTCATTCCTACCATTTCCGGCACAATTGTCGAACGTCTCGCCCAGGTTTTAATAGGCTTTCTGTCGCCTTTTTCCTTAGCGGTGCTTATCTTTTCCATAAGCTTTTCGTCTGTATATATTCCTTTTTTTATTGATCTAGACATATATTTTAAAAGTATAAATTTCTACTTCTTTTTACTCCTTCTTGTAACAATAGTATAGTCAGTTTGTTTTCTCTTTCTAGTTTTAACACCGCGTGTTTTCCATCCCCAAGGTGATTTTGGTGAAGGCATACCGATACCTGTGCTTTTGTATGATCCTGCGTGTGGGTGCTTTCCCGGATCCGGCATTGCAACACCTCTTACTGTCGGTCTCCAACCCATATGTCTCTTTCTACCTGCTTTTCCAAGTTGGGAGTTTCTTAAATCCATGTTTGTTAAAACTCCGATTGTTGCTTTGCACGAAGATACGATTTTTTTAACTTCTCCGCTTGGAAGTTTTACGTTTACAAAGTTGCCGTCTTTAGCAATTATTTGCGCGCTGTTACCTGCTCCTCTTGCAATTACACCGCCGCCTCCTGGGTTGATTTCAATATTGTGAATATCCATTGCAAGCGGAATCTTATCCATTGGTAAACTGTTTCCTACTGTTAAGGGTGCTGTATCGGATGATTGTACTATCATGCCCTTTTTTAAGCCTTCCGGAGCCAAAATGTATCTCTTTTCTCCATCAGAATAGTGGAGAAGCGCAATGTTCGGGCCTCTATTAGGATCGTGCTCAATTGTAGCAACTTTTGCCGTAATTCCAATCTTGTTTCTCTTAAAATCAATTATTCTATAAAGTCTTTTTGCACCTCTTTGCTTATGTCTTACTGTTACTCTTCCTTTTGTTCTACCGGCAGCTCCTAGTATTGGGGAAGTTAAACTTTTTTCTGGGCGTACTGCGTCAACATCTTTTACAAGTGTTTTTCTAAATCTTATTCCTGCGCTTGTTGGCTTATACTTTTTAATCATTTTCTTTTATTCAATTGGGAAAAGGTCTAACTTTTGCCCTTTTTTTAACTTTACTACCATCTTTTTCCAACTCGGTGTCTTTTTATATTTTCTTGTTTTTAAAATTCTTCTAACTTTACCCGGTAAAATCATCGTTTTTGCGTCAATTACATCCACATTGTACGTTTCCTTCAATTCTTTTGCGATTAAACCTTTTGAAGCATTCATTGTTACTTTAAACGTATACCAACCATCGGCTGTCTTTGCGACTGATTTTTCGGTAACAATAGGTTTTATTATTGAATTAGCTAATCTCATTTTATTTGTATTTTTCTTCCAACTTATTTACCGATCCTTTTGTGAATACCACTTTATTACTTCTCATAAGTTCGTATGCATTTAGATTGTCAACAAAGCTTGTGTCTACATTTTTTAAATTTGCACAGCTTTTAATTAATGCGGTATCGATCGTATCTAAAACTAGAAGTGTTTTGCCTCTTATTTTTAAGTTATTTAAAATCTCGGCAATTTCTTTGGTTTTTGGCGAATCAATTTTTATTTTATCCAAAACCAGTGCGTTTTGATCTTTAAATTTAAGCGACAATGCTGACTTAATAGCCAATTGTCTAACTTTTTTAGGTAAATCTATACTCCATGATTTAGTGCTGGGTCCGTGTGCAATACCTCCGTGTCGCCATATAGGGTTTCTCTTGTCTCCGACTCTTGCTCTACCTGTTCCTTTTTGCGCCCAAGGTTTCTTACCGCTTCCGGAAACTTCTGATCTGTCTTTTACTTTTGAATTTCCCTGCCTTTGATTTGTCAAAAAAACTCTCACATATAAGTTTAGTACGTGCTTATTGGGAATAAGTCCAAAGACTTTATCATTTAAGTCGATTTCTTCTACATTATTCCCTTTTATGTCCAAAACTTGTGTTTTCATATTATTCTAAAACTTTAATTTGAATCTCCGAATTTCTGGCGCCAGGTAATGGTCCTGTAACAAAAATTTCTTTTTTATCTACATCAATTTTTACTATTTTTATTCCTTTAAGTGTTACTCTTTGTGAACCGTGTCTGCCCGCCATTTTCTTGTTTTTTAAAACTCTTCCGGGAGTTTGGCTTCCGATGGATCCGCCTGATCTTGGTTTATTCGACTGTCCTCTTGTAGCCATTTCGCCGTGAAAACCCCATTTCTTCATTACGCCTGTAAAACCTTTACCTTTGGAGGTTCCGACTACCTCGACATTTTTATCTTCAAGATTCTTGTCAATTTCTTGCAAAGTGCTCACTAAAGTAACAGGTATCACAACTCCTGATTCTAAAAAGAGCTGGCTCATTTGTATTTTTTTACCTTTAATTGTGTTTTCCATCTTTTTAACCTATAAAAAAAGCGCCACAAGGCGCCAGTACAACTAAAACGACCTTGTAATTCAACTTTTTTGTAATATTTTAATCATTTTTAAAGATTTACATCTTTATCGCAATACCAACTCCAGCAGGAAGGCTGAGTCTGGATAGATTTTCTATCGTAGACGGTGTTGGATTTAACACATCTATCACTCTTTTATGCACTCTTAACTCAAATTGCTCTCTTGATCTTTTGTCGATGTGCGGTCCTCTAATTACTGTGTATCTTTCAATTCTTGTGGGCAATGGAATCGGGCCAACTATTTTTGCGCCTGTTCTAATTGCTGTATCAACTATCTTCTCGCAGCTCAGATCCATTATTCTGCTGTCATAAGATTTTAGTTTAATTCTAATCCTGTTGTCTTTTATGCCTTTTGCCATATTTTCAAAGGTAACCCCGCCTTTTTAGGGCGGGGCGCCGATTACTTGTTAATTATGCTTGTACCTTAGTGATTACTCCTGCTCCAACCGTATGACCACCTTCTCTAATTGCGAATCTCATTCCGTCTTCGAGTGCTACCGGTGTAATAAGTTTGACCTTAAATAATACGTCGTCGCCCGGCATTACCATTTCTACTCCGGAAGGAAGTGTGATCTCACCTGTAACGTCAGTTGTTCTGATGTAAAACTGAGGTCTGTAACCGCTGAAGAATGGTTTTTGTCTTCCGCCTTCTTCTTTGGACAAGATGTAAACCTGAGCCTCAAATTCTGTATGAGGATTAACTGCTCCGGTCTTTGACAAAACCTGACCTCTTTCAACTTGATCTCTTTCGATACCTCTGATCAAGATTCCTACATTGTCGCCTGCTTGACCTTCTTGGAGCTGTTTCTTAAACATTTCGACTCCTGTTACAACTGTTTTCTTTGTATCTTTAATACCTACAATTTCAACTTCTTCGTTTACTTTAACCTTACCTCTTTCGATTCTTCCTGTTACGACTGTTCCTCTACCTGAAATTGTGAAAACATCCTCAATTGGCATCAAGAATGGTTTGTCCAAATCTCTAACTGGTGTAGGAATGTAGGTGTCAACAGCTTCCATCAATTTTTCGATGCCGGCTACTGCTTCTGCGTCGCCTTCCAATGCTTTTGTAGCGGACCCTCTGATGATAGGGACGTCTTCTCCCGGGAAGTTATACTTTGTCAATAATTCTCTAACTTCCAATTCAACCAGATCTAAAATTTCAGGATCTTGTACCATATCGCATTTATTCATGAAAACAACGATTGCAGGTACGTTAACCTGTTTTGCTAACAAGATGTGCTCTCTTGTTTGTGGCATAGGACCGTCAGGTGCGGAAACAACTAAGATTGCTCCGTCCATCTGTGCGGCTCCTGTGATCATATTCTTAATGTAGTCTGCGTGTCCCGGAGCATCAATGTGAGCGTAGTGTCTCTTTTCGGTTTCATACTCAACGTGAGTAATGTTAATTGTAATACCTCTTTCTCTTTCTTCTGGAGCCTTGTCGATATTTTCAAACGCAGAATACTGTGCCAAACCCTTGGTACTTAATACTTTGGTAATAGCAGATGTTAATGTGGTTTTACCATGGTCAACGTGGCCGATGGTACCAATGTTCACATGCTCTTTGTTTCTTACAAATTCAGCCATTTTAGTAACCTTTCAAATCAATTAAATAAACTTTTTTGCCATTTTGGCAGGATAGCCTTTTACCTGAACCCTATCTTTTAAATCCTAAAAGACAGTTAAACAGGCAAAAGAATTTAGCATTTGCTAGTTAAACAAATTATAGAGCAAAAATCAAGGCTTTTTTGCTTTTCTTAATAGCTAAATCGGCTTTGCAGACTTCAACTATTTTTTGTTTCCAGCAATTATCTCCTGGGCAATATTTCCAGGAACTTCCTCATAGTGGCTCGGCTCCATAGTAAAGGAGGCTCTGCCCTGCGACATACCTCTTATTTCGGTTGCGTAGCCGAACATTTCCGAAAGCGGGACTTTTGCGTCTATAACGGTTGCGTTGCCTCTTTGGGAAGTGCCCTCTATCTTGCCTCTTTTCGAGGATAGATTTCCTATTACATCGCCCATAAAATCTTCGGGGGTTACAACTTCTACGTTCATAATTGGCTCAAGAATATACCCGTCAGCTGCAATCTCGGCATCGTGAAATGCTTCTATTGCGGCCATCTTAAAGGCCATTTCTGAAGAGTCAACTTCGTGGTAAGACCCATCGAACAAGGTTACTTTAAAATCAACAACCGGGTATCCGGCTAGTTTTCCTGATTCCCGAGCCTCTTTTATACCTTTTTCAACTGCAGGAATATATTCCCTTGGAATGGATCCTCCTACAACTGCGTTTACAAATTCCCATCCTTTACCTCTTTCCTGAGGTTCCATTTTTATATAAACATGACCATACTGACCACGGCCTCCCGTTTGTCTGATGTACTTTCCCTCTACGGAAACCAACTTGCGGACTGTTTCTCTGTAGGCGACCATTGGTTTACCGGTATTAACCTCAACGTTGAATTCTCGTTTCATTCTGTCAACGATAATCTCAAGGTGAAGTTCGCCCATGCCGTACAACAATGTTTGGGAGGTTTCATCATCGGTCTTAATCTTTAAAGTCGGATCCTCTTCTAAGAACTTTTTTAAAGCCTCGCCCATTTTATCTCGGTCGCTCTTGGTTTTTGGTTCAATTACTTTCCCGATAACTGGCTCTGCGAAGCTGATTGATTCTAAAACAATTCTTGACGCTTCCTCGCTTAATGTATCTCCAGTTTGTGATTCAAGACCTACAACTGCTGCGATTTCACCCGCTCGGAGTTCTTTAATCTCTTCTCTATGATTTGCGTGCATTAATAAGATTCGACCAATTCTTTCTCTTCGGTCTTTTGTGGAATTGTAAACATACGATCCGGCCGTAATTTTTCCTGAATATACTCGAATATAAGTGAGTCTACCAACAAAAGCGTCTGTTTGAATTTTAAATGACAAAGCACAAAAAGGACCGTTGTCATCTGCTTTTAACATAACTACTTCGTCAGAATCTGGTTTATGGCCTTTTATATCCTCTACATCCAACGGAGACGGGAGGTAGTTAACAACGGAATCAAGCACGTACCTTGCGGCAATTCCTCTTCCGTCGCCTCCCAAAATGGGATAAAACTTGCCTGAAATAGTTGCTTTTCTTATGCTGCTTACTAATTCTTCTTCTGTAATATCTCCTGAATTTAAGTATTTTTCCATGAGGACATCGTCAAACTCAACGGCTTTTTCAACTAATTTTTGTCTATAGGTCTTTGCTTTTTCAACCATGTCCGCGGGAATTTCCGAAACGTCAAAATCGTCCTGCTTCATGTCACTATAGGTGTAAGCTTTCATTTTAACCAAATCCACGTTCCCGATAATATCTTTTTCAAAACCGATGGGTAAATATATAGGCAAAGCGTTTCCACTTAGTCTCTCGGCAATTGTATCGATACTTTTGTAAAAATCTCCGCCGATCTGATTTATTTTATTAACAAAACACATTCTGGGTACGCGGTATTTGTCGGCCTGTCTCCAAACTGTTTCTGACTGGGGCTCTACCCCAATTTTTCCGTCAAAAACTACGACTGCGCCGTCTAAAACTCTGAGAGATCTTTCTACTTCTGCCGTAAAATCGATATGTCCCGGTGTGTCGATAATATTTATTCTATGATCACGCCAAAAACATGTGGTTGCTGCTGAAGTGATTGTGATTCCGCGCTCTCTTTCTTGAGCCATCCAGTCCATTTGGGTGTCCCCTGTGTGAACCTCACCAATTTTGTGTGTTTTTCCGGTGTAAAACAGAATACTCTCGGTTGTCGTAGTCTTTCCAGCATCAATGTGAGCAATGATACCAATGTTTCTAATGTCTTCGAGTGGGTATTCTTTTTTGTTTTCAGCCATAGTTTTGGGCGTCAAGTGACGCTAAAATAATATAAATTTGATTAAAACCTTGCAAAATGGGAAAATGCCCTGTTTGCCTCTGCCATCCTATGAGTTTCGTCTCTCTTTTTAATAGCGTCGCCCATTCCGGAATTAGCATTTTTAAGCTCCTCTGTTAATTTTTCAACAAAAGGTTTTCCTTTTTTTGATCTGGCAGAACCGATGATCCATCTTAATGCTAAACCTTCCGATCTTTCGTGCTTAACTGGCATAGGAACTTGATATGTTGTACCCCCAACTCTTCGAGAGCGAACTTCTTGCTGGGGCATTACGTTTCTTACAGCGTCCTCGAACATTTTGATTGCGTCTTTTCTTTCCTCTGCCAATTTGCTCAACGCTCCATACACAGCGCTCTCAGCGGTAGACTTTTTACCGTGCCACATAACTACGCTTATCATTCTTGTTACAACTCGGGATTTGTAGATGGGGTCGGGGTTTACAACTCTTTTTTTGACTTTACCAGCTCTCATATGTTTTATTTCTCCTTCTTAGCCTTTTTAGTGCCGTAAATTGATCTGGATGTTTTTCTGTTCTGAACTCCGGCCAAGTCATAAATTCCCCGGACTATCGTGTATTTTACTCCCGGCAAATCCTGAACTTTTCCGCCCTTTACCATTACTACTGAGTGTTCCTGAAGTCCGTGGCCTTCGCCCGGAATATAAGCTGTAATTTCTCTTCTGTTAGAAAGTCTTACTCTGGCAACTTTTCTCAAGGCAGAATTCGGTTTTCTAGGAGTCTGAGTTTTTACCTGAAGCACAACGGCTCGTTTAAAAGGGGCCGGCACTTTTTTTACTCTTCTTTTAACTGTGTTGAAAACCTCTTTCAATGCAGGTACTTTTGCTTTTTTTATTTTAGTTTTTCTTTTTGTCCTTAATAGTTGGTTTATTGTTGGCATATAATTATTCGAATTTTGCTCGTTCTCCCGTAGGAATAAGCCTACCTATGATAACGTTTTCTTTTAGTCCTAACAAGTTATCAACTTTACCAGACGCTGCTGCATCGGTCAATACAGAGCTTGTCTGTATAAATGATGCTGCGGACAAGAAGCTGTCGGTGTTTAGTGATGCCTTTGTTATACCCAAAAGCTGCAACTTTCCTGTGGCTGGCGTTCCTCCGCCGGCCAAAACTTCTTCGTTCTTTTCCTCAAATGTAGCTTTTGTAGCCAGTTCACCGATCATAAAGTCAGTATCACCAGAGTCTTCGATCCTAACATGGTTAAACATCTGCTTCACTATGACTTCGATATGAATATCGTTTAGAGCAACACCTTGAGATGAGTATACTTTTTGAATTTCATCAATAATGTATTTTTTGGTCTCATCTACTCCGACGTTTCTCAATAGCTCGGTCATATCTAAGTGTCCTGCTGTCAGTCTTTCTCCTCGGGCTACGAGCTGTCCGTCCTTAACTACGATTTCTGCTACCGGATCAATATTTTGGTCGGTAACCTGGGGCTCATCGTTTGGATCTGTTGCTGTAACAATCACTTTTCTTTCGTCGCCGTTTTTAATAACCTTTGCTATACCCGTTATTTCGCTCATTACCGAAAGGTTCTTTGGTGCGCGGGCTTCAACGAGCTCTTCTACTCTTGGTAAACCTTGAGTGATATCTTTTCCTGCAACACCACCTGTGTGGAATGTTCTCATGGTTAGCTGAGTTCCCGGTTCTCCAATTGATTGAGCTGCTGCAACACCTACCGCTGTTCCAAACCTTACAAGTTTGCCTGTCATCAAATCCCTACCATAACATTTCTGGCACAAACCTCTTGTAGTAGCACAGTGCATGGGAGATCTTACCTCAATTGTTTCGATACCTGCTGCAGATATTTTTTGAATATCTTCTCTTGATAAAACGATTCCTTTTTTAGCGAGGACTTCTTTGCCCGATTTTACATCTTTGGCCAAGATTCTTCCCATCATTCTGTCTTCAAATCCCATTAAAAGAGTGCTTTCTCCAACTTTCATTATTCTTCCAATGTCGGTACCACAATCTTCTTCTCTAATGATTACATCCTGAGCTACATCAACGAGTCTTCTGGTTAAGTACCCTGCGTCAGCTGTCTTTAAACCTTTGTCGATTAAACCTTTTCTTGCTCCTCTTGCGCCCACAAAGTATTCAAGTGCTGATAATCCATATTTGTAATTACCTAAGATAGGCATTTCTACGATTTTACCTGTTGCATCAAAAACCAATCCTTTTAATCCTGCGATTTGAGTGACCTGGCTTCTCGAAGCTCTTGTAGAACCTGATGCGACCAAAATCTTTACCGGATTATCCTCTGATAAACCCTCCCATACAGCAGTGTCGATTTCTGAGAAAACGCCATTCCAGACATCCTCCGTTAATCTTTGTGCTTCTGTTCTGGTAATCAAACCACGCTTAAAGTTTTTATCGATCTCTGCAACAGCTAATTTACCTTTGCTTATGATATCTTCTTTATTTCCTGGTACTTTAATGTCTGCCAACGATACCGATTGACCACAAATTGTTCCGTATTTCAAACCCATATCCTTAATATCATCGATTAATTTAACAACAACTGGATGTTCTTCGGTTTCAAAAGCTTTGGAAATCGTTTTTGTAACTTCTTTTTTATCCATTGTTTTGTTTAAAAACCCAAATGATTCGGGAATTATTTCATTAAACAAAACTCTTCCTGATGTTGTTTCGATTACTTCGCCATGCAACCTAAGTTTAGTTCTTTGTCTCAAATCAAGCTCTTGTGAAACTTCCATTGCGTAAATCATTTCTTCTTTGTCAGCAAAAACTCTATCAAAGAAAGGAAGTTTGTTATCAATGGCTGTCATGTAGTAAACACCGAAAAGCATAATCTTTGTAGGTATTGAGTAAGGCGATCCGTTTGAAGGATTTAACAAGTTGTTTGTTGCCATCATAACTTCTTTTGCCTCTTCGATTGCTTGTTCTGTCAAAGGAACGTGTACTGCCATCTGGTCTCCGTCAAAGTCAGCGTTGTAACCTGAGCAAACACAAAGATGTAATCTTATTGCGTTACCCTCTATCAGCTTTGGATAAAATGCTTGGATACCGAGCCTCCACAACGTTGGTGCGCGGTTTAACAAGACCGGGTGTCCTTCGACTACTGATTCCAAAATGTCCCAAACTTCGGGGCTTCTGCCTTCTAAATAAAATTTAGCGCTTTTCACATTAGGAGCGTAACCTCTTGCAAGTACTTCTCTTAATACCATAGGTTTAAATAGCTCTAATGCCATTTCTTTTGGAATACCGCATTCGTTAAGTTTTAAAGCAGGACCATTAATGATAACTGCTCTTCCTGAGTAATCTACTCTTTTACCTAAAAGGTTAAGTCTAAATATACCCTGCTTTCCTTTTATCATGTCGGCGAGAGATCTTAGCTCTTTTTTACCTCTTGAGACTCTTGTTTTTTGTCTCTGTTTTGACGAATCGAACAATGCATCAACAGCTTCTTGCAACATTCTTTTTTCGTTTCTAACAATAATTTCCGGGGCACCGAGGTCAAGTAGTCTTTTTAATCGGTTATTTCTGTTAATTAACCTTCGATATAAGTCATTTAAATCTGATGTGGCAAATCTTCCGCCTTCAAGCTGAACCATTGGTCTAAGCTCAGGAGGTATTACCGGCACAATCTCGATAACCATTCTGTCGGGAGTAATGCTGGCTCTTCTAAACTGCTCAACGACTCTTAGTCTTTTGGCTAATTTTCCGGCTTTTTGGCCTTTTGCATTATCCAATTCTTCTCTTAAGCGCTGGGATAGAGCATTTAAGTCCATATTGGCTAAAATGTTCTTTAAAGCTTCTGCGCCAATCTCAAGCGTACAGAACGTGTCTAAATATTTTTCCAGTGAAATGTATTCGTTTTCCGAGACTACAGCAAACATTTCGATGCTCTCGATTTTTTTCTGAATTAATCTATATGTTTTTTCTTGCTCTTCAAACTTTTTATCAAAAGAATTTCGTAAAGTTTGAACTTTTTGTCTTAATTTCAAATCTTCCTCACCTGCACCAAAATCGTCTTTTCCTTTTGCTGGCTTAAATTCTTTTTCGAGTTCTTTAATTTTTTCGTCGAGTTCTTTTTGAATAAATGATTTTGCTCTTTGTAGATCTTTTTCTACATCAGATATTGCTTCTGCTTTTTTGGGCCCTTGTACATCGGTAACAATGAATGAAGCAAAGTAAACTACAGACTCAACATTTCTCGGTGATAAATCCATTAAAAGTGCCATTTTTGAAGGAATACCCTTAAAGAACCACACATGTGCAACAGGTGAAGCAAGTTTAATATGCCCCATTCTTTCTCTTCTGACTCTTTTGTGTGTTACTTCAACTCCGCATTTATCGCAAATAACACCTTTGTATCTGATACCTTTGTATTTTCCGCAGTAGCACTCGTAATTTTTTGAAGGTCCAAAAATTCTTTCGTCAAAAAGTCCGTCTCTTTCGGGTTTGAATGTTCGGTAATTGATTGTTTCAGGTTTTGTAATTTCACCAAATGACCAAGATAAAAGCTCTTCACCCGAAGCCAAATATATTTTAATTGCGTCAAAGTTTTTTAATTGGTTTAAATCTTTCATGTTTTTATTCCTCCACTTTCAAACTTGAATCCTCTTCGGTCATTCCCTCGGGCAACTGGCTATCAACAATAGTTTCGGGTACAAACTCGTCACCTTCTACTATTGGCAGATCGCTGAGGGCTGCGGTTGGATCGATTTCTGAGAACAATGCTTCGATGCCCAATCCCAAACCGTTTAGTTTTCTAATTAATAATTTAAATGTTTCCGGAACAGTAGGTTCGGGAATTTCTGTGCCTTGAATCATTGCGCTATAAGCTTGAGTTCTGCCTATCATATCGTCTGACTTAATCGTCAGCATTTCGTTAAGAATATGAGCCGCACCATATGCTTCCAACGCCCATACTTCCATTTCTCCAAATCTTTGGCCACCAAACTGAGCTTTACCTCCCAAAGGCTGTTGTGTAATCAATGAGTAAGGTCCTGTTGATCTTGCGTGCATCTTCTCTTCGCTCATATGAATTAGTTTCAATAGGTAAGTGTCTCCGAATACAATCTCATCGTGATACTCCTCGCCTGTTCTACCATCGGTCAATTTCATTTTTCCCGATAACGGAAGTCCGGCTTTTTTGAGCTCATCTTCGATTAATTGTTCTGGAATTTCCTGCAAAGAAGGGACTTCATATTTTTTATCCAACGATTTACCTGCCATACCCAAAGATGCTTCCAAAATCTGACCTACGTTCATTCTTTTTAAAACCGCTTCTGAGGAGAAGATAATATCGACTGTTCTTCCGTCTGGTAAAACCGGCATATCGATTGAAGGGATGATGGCAGAAATAACACCTTTGTTACCGTGTCTTCCTGCAAGTTTGTCTCCGATTTCAATCTTTTTTTGCTGTGCAACGTAAATAGTGATTTCTTCGAGTGTTCCGGCTGGTAAGGTCTCATTATCAGATTTTGTTACTTTTTTAACACCGATAACAACTCCGTGTTCTCCGTGGGGCATAGAAAGTGAATTGTCTCTTACATCTTTTGCTTTTTCACCAAAAATTGCTCTTAGCAATCTTTCTTCTGCTGTAAGATCAACTTCGCCTTTTGGAGCGACTTTACCTACAAGGATATCTCCTGATTTAACCTTTGATCCAACAGCCACAATACCCTCTTCGTCGAGATTTCTAAGTGCGTCTTCAGAAATATTTGGTATGTCTCTTGTAATTTCCTCCGGACCAAGTTTTGTTTCTAATACAGAAATGGTGTAGTCAGAAATATGAATTGAGGTTAAAACGTCTTCTTTTACTAATTTGTCCGAAATAACAATTCCGTCCTCAAATTCCAAACCTTCAAAAATCATGTATGCAACGGTAACATTTGTCCCGATTGCAAGTTCTCCATCGTCAACAGCCGGTCCTTCAATAAGCGAGTCGCCTTTTTTAACTTTTTGGCCTGAAACTACTTTTACATACTGGTTGTAGCATGTATCGGAATTTGTTTGATTAAATTTAACGGCTTGGTATTCAGTTTTTTTCTTGCCTTTAGCATTGTCGTATACCATAACAACCTTGTTTCCGTCTGCATAGTCAACAACCCCATCGTCCTCGGCTAAAATAACAGCATTAGAGTTAACCGCGATTTCTTTTTCGATTCCTGTTCCGACAATAGGGCTTTCCGGTTTTACCAAAGGAACAGCCTGAGCCATTTGTTGAGTTCCCATTAAAGCTCTTGCGATATCGTTATTTTGCAAAAACGGAATAAGTCCTGCTGAAATTCCCACAACCTGTCTTGGAACAACCTCAATATATTGTGCGTGTGAAACATCGCCCAAGAAGAAATTGTTACCTTTTCTTAGAGGAACCTGTTTATCAATAATGTAATCTTTGTCATCTATCTCAATTGATTGGTCTGTGATGTAAACTTCCTCTTCTTCGTAAGCTGCCAGATAAACAATTTCGTTTGTAATTCTTAAATTGCCGCTTTTGTCTTTTTCTAATTTAATGTAAGGAGTTTCTAAAAAGCCGTAATCATTAACTTTTGCGTACATTGCAAGATAGTTGATTAAACCTACATTAGGACCTTCCGGTGTTCTAACCGGACAAATCTTACCAAACGAAGAGTAATGAACGTCTCTTACCGACATGCTGGCTCTTTCTTTTGTTAAACCGCCGGGTCCCATAACTGAAAGTCTTCTTAAATGGTCCAATGAAGTTAAAGGATTTTGCTGGTCCTGAAGCTGAGAGAGCTGGCCGGTTGCAAAAAAGCTGTGAATAGAAGCTGCAATTGCTCTGGGCGAGATCAATGTTGAAGGCTCGGGCAAAAAGTCTCTCGGAGCCAAACTCATTCTTTCTTTTATGTTTCGTTCCATTCTTAAAAAGCCGATTCGGATCTGCCATTGTAAAAGCTCACCTATACTTTTGACTCTTCGGTTGGCTAAAAAGTCGACATCGCTTATATCTCCAATACCGTTATTGAGCTCGATTATCTTGGAAACTATTTTAATAAGGTCTTGTGATTGAAGTAATCTGTTGTCGGGGTCATTTGTAAAATTTAGGCCTAAAACCTGATTTAACTTAAACCTTCCTACCGCGCCTAAACTGTATCTTCTTTTGTTGAAAAACATAGATTCAACCAGTGCGCGCGCATTTTCTAAAATCAAAGGTTCTCCCGGTCTCATTTTTCGGTAAACCTCAATGCAGGCTTCTTCGAAGGAAGAAGCGGGGTCTTTGGCCAATGTGCTTTCGATGTAGTTTATTTCCGGGTTAGTTTCTACTGATGTGAAGGCATTTCTGATATCATCGTCGGTTTCCAAGCCAAAAATTCTCAGCAATGTCGTAACGGTAATTTTTCTTTTTCTGTCGATTCTGACGCTAACTACACCTGTTCTTGATGTTTCGAGCTCTAGCCATACTCCGCTGCGCGGTAAAACTTTGGCTCCAGCCAAGAACTGGCCTGTTACTGGTGATACTTCTCCTGTAAACAAAACACCTTCTGATCTGATTAGCTGATTTACAATAACTCTTTCGACTCCATTAATAACAAAAGTTCCCCTCTCGGTCATAAGGGGAATATCTCCCATATAAAGCATCTGTTCTTTCTTGATCTTTCTAATCGGGTCTTGGAGAGTTGCTTTGACGTACCATGGGGCGTCATATGTTCGACCGGTGCGCTTTGCTACTTCGACTGTAAAGTTTTCTTTGTGAATCTCGGGTTTTGAAAAGGTTAAAACCCATCCTCTTCCGGAATTGTCTTCAACTACCCCGAGTTCGTCTAAAACCTCGTTAAGGCCTTCGTTTTGGAGCCAGTTAAATGAATTTAGTTGTACTGAAATTAGATTAGGTAAAGGTAAAGATATTTTTCTTTTTGAAAAGCTATGTCTCATTAAATAATTTTCAAATTTATAAATTTAGAAATACGTGGTGTGAGTCGCACCCTAAGCACCCTTATTACAAGGAACAGCGCGTAGATTACCATAGTAAAAGAGCTATGTCAACAACAAAAACCCACTTGCTGTAGCTTTTTTGGGCTTGATCGCACAGAATTGTATTTAATTGTTTCTATTATAAGGTTTTTGCCCCTAATAATGTCAGGAAATAAATCCGATTTTTCCTACAGGCCAAAACCTAAATATTACCTTTCCGATTATACGCGATTCTTTAACAAATCCAAATACCCTAGAGTCTACAGAAACATCCCTATTGTCTCCCAAGACCATATAAGAGTCTTCATCGATTTTTAGTGCTCTACCATCTAAAAGCGCATCTCCTCCTCGGGTGCAGTCTATGGGATCTAAGTAATTTTCATTAAGATAAAATTTGTTCCCGTCTTTGGAAATGTAAACTTTGCAGTCTAAAATCTTCACAATTTCCCCCGGCAAACCAATGATTCTTTTTAAATAGTGCTTGTTCGGATCTGTAGGAGGTGTCAAAACAACAACCTGGCCTCTTTCGTAACCTGTAAAGTGCTTTGTCAGCTTTTCTACCAAAATTCTCTCGCCTGTGTGAAAGTTAGGTTCCATACTTGCACCCCACACAACTTCCACCGAAGCAACCGTTGCATACAAAACAAGAATTATAGCCAATGAAACCAGGATTGTTTCAAAGAATTCCAAAATTATATTTTTAACACTCATATTAAATCTTCTTAACCGACAGACACCATTATATAATATCTAAGTCTATGTCTCATAAGAAAAAGCGTAAACAAGTAAATCAACCCGTGGTTATGCAAAAAGATCCTGGAAGCATACGGGGTCTGATAAAAAGCAATCTTCTGCTTTTAGCAATTTTTGTAATTTTCGGCTTTATTTTATACGGCAGAGTATTAAACGGAGAGTTTCTAACCGCAGATGATATGGCTACAATTGTAGAAGACCCCTTAAGTCGCGATTTTAAAGCATCTGTACAAACCGGAAGCTTTATGAGTATTTACGAAGCGGGAATGTACCAGCTATTTAATTACACTTCAACGGGCTTTCACCTTGCTTCTACGATTTTACATATAATTAACGCCTTTCTTGCGTTTTTATTGATATCAAGGCTTTATAATCAAAAGACGGCGCTTCTTGCCAGCTTATTATTTTTTGTCCATCCTGTTAACTCAGAAACAGTTTCGTGGATTTCGGCTTTTGTGTACTTACTAATTGGATTTGTAAATTTGGTGGTATTTTTATGTCTTGTTGAATACCGCAAATCCGGAAATTCCGCTTATTTAATAGGGGGTGTTGTGACCTTCGCCTCAAGCTTGATATTTATCAGAACACCATGGCTTCTTACAGTCCCCATTTCGGTTATGGTTTTAGATTCGGCCTACTTTTATGAAAAAGGTAAAAGTTTAAAAGAAAATCTGATACAAAAATTTAACGGTAGTTTCTTTTATTTTTTAGCTGCAGGAATATATTTTGCTACAGAACTAGTTACTAAATATGCAGTTAGAATAAGCGACTTGAAAACTTATCACTATTTGGATCCGACAAAATCAGAACCTTTAATAAATAGATACTCATACACGATAACTAAATCTTTAGAGTTATTATTATTTCCTGTAAATCTTACGATATTTCACGAAGGGGAAATTATTACTCCCGCTAAATTAATTTTTATTATAAGTATTGCCTCATTATTTATAGTTTTGATCCTTTTACTTATATTCAAAAGATATTTTGAAACTGCTGTGCTTCTGTTAATGATTTATATTTTGATCTTACCGTCTTTTAGCCCTGTAATTGTTGCCTGGTTTATCGCTGAAAGATATTTATACATTCCATCGTTATTTTTTGCTGTCTTAGTTGTTACTGGATTAATGCAGGTTGAAAAAAATTTTAAACTTAATAATTTTGTTACACCATTTATGGTCTTTTTGATTCTGATGTTTTCGATTAAAACTTTTGTGCGCGCCGGAGATTGGCAAAACGACAAAAAACTTTGGCTGGCAACTCTTGAGGTCTCGCCTTTAAGTTACAGAGTTTACAATAATTTGGGGGACGTTTACTTTAAAGAAGGAAATTATCCACTTGCTATTAAAAACTTTGAAATTGCTTATCAAATAAAACCTGATTACGCTGACGCGGTGCACAATATCGGACATACGTATATGCAGGCGGGCAATCTTGAGGAAGCAAAAAAATATCTACAACTTTCTTTTCAGATGAACCCGAGAATGTATCTCTCGCTTTTTAAGCTTGGAATTATTGAATATCAACAAGGAAATTTGTTAGAAGCAAAAAGATACTTTGAAGGAGCTGCACAAATTGAACCAAACTTTGAACAGGCAAAAACAGCTTTGATGCAACTTAATAAATACATAGAAGAAAACAAGCCTGCGGAATAGTTCGGCAGCGTAGTTTAAATTTTAATTAACTTTTCAAGCCACGGAATATTTTCATTTTTTCTTTGCCACCACAAATCTTCCCAAATATAGTGAACGGCAAGTTGTTTATACTCGCCAAATTTATCAAAATGCTTGAGTAGCTTCTCAACAGGAACCGGATTTTCAGGATCTTTGTTAAAAAAGATTTTTGAATAAATTTTTTGTTCCCACGGAGAAATATGATTAAAAAAGTCCCAATGATGAAAAACATCAAATAATAAATACCAGACTGTTGCCGGACCGACACCGTACATTTTTAATAACTTGGCCATTTGAAATTCTCTGTCATTTTTTCTGAGTTCGAGTTCATCAATATGATTACTCAAAAATTCTTCGTCTATTTTTTTGATAGATTTTGCTCGATACCCGACTTTTAACTTACGCAATTCGTCTTCGGTAACATCTTTGAGTTTTCCAGGTTTCCAAAAACACCATAATTTTTTATCGTCAAAATCAATGAGAGTTCCGTATTTCTCTAAAAGAGCCTGAAACATTTGGGCGGAGCGTTTTACCGTAGCATTTTGCAAAACTACACCAATTATTAAGTATTCGTATAGAGAGCTCGGGTGACCGGGACGCATGCCTTTCCATTTTTTTATAACAGGACCAAGAACTTTATCTTTTTCAAATTTTTTATAAAATCCGCTCAGATCTAAGTTTAAGTTATAACGATAAATAATTTCGGTAGTTAGTGATTTTAAAAATTCTTCAGTTAGTTTAGACGAGGAAAATACTTCGACATTTATACACGGGATATTTTTTGTTCCTTTATTAATGAACTTCAATCCCAAAGAATGATTTTTCCAATACCAAGTTTGCCACTTAACTTCTGATTCCCATAAATTATCTCCGGAAGTGAAATGGTCGGGTTTATGAAACGTCGAATTAAAATCAAACGGTGGTGAGGGAACAATTACTATAGTTTCAACTTTTTTCAATCCCATTTTTGCATTATACAACTTTTTTCGGGTTTTTATTGGGTTTTGATATTAGTACTGCCTTAAAAAACTTAATTTGGGTAGTGGCAATGTTTGTATTTCTTCCCGCTTCCGCACCAACATGGGTCGTTTCTGCCTGGTTTACTTGGTCCTGAACTTACTTTTTCTACTTTTAAATTACGCCCCAAATTATCCTGTAGCCTTGAGGCGGCCCCAGCGGCTAGTTGCGCTTCCTCGGCTACGCCTGTTTCGAGTTCAGAGTGTTGATAAGTGGCTTTTTTAACAAGTTTTGCGTAAGGATCGTCATTTAGTTTCTTTGGTTTTGCAACTGCTTCAATCTTTGACAATCTTTCACCAAGTTCTGCGTAAATGCGTGTCACCAAAACTTCGAATCTTTCGTGGCCTTCCCTTTTGTATTCTACTGTTGGATCACGTTGCGCGTACCCCCTAAGCGAAATTCCCATTCTAAGTTGCTCCATATCTACCAAATGCTCCATCCACAATAAATCGACAACAGGTAAACCAAATTCGGCTACGATTTCTCCCCATGCAGGACCAAAATCTTTTTTTCGTTTTTCCCAATCTTCTGCTTTTAAATCTGACTGGGCGGCAATCTTATCTTTTAACCATTCTTCGTATTCATTGTTTCCTTCGCGCAACTCAAGTATTCTTCGACGAAGTTTGTATACAACTTCTCTGTGCACATTCATAACGTTGTCCTGTTCTACAACTCTTTTTCGGTGGTCAAAATTAAACCCTTCAACTTTTTTTTGCGCGTTTTCAATGGACTTTGAAACGATCCCTGCTTCGACCGGCATACTGTCATCTATACCAAACCTGTCCATTAATCTCTGAACGGACTCGCCTCCAAAAATTCTCATTAAATCGTCTTGAAACGAAACGTAAAATCTCGAAGATCCCGGCTCGCCCTGTCTTCCGGATCTTCCCCTTAGTTGATTATCAATTCTTCGCGACTCGTGTCGTTCTGTACCTATTACGTGTAAACCTCCTAAACTCAATACCTCGGCATTTTCTTCCTGATTAAACGGGTCTCCGCCGAGTTTAATGTCTACTCCCCTACCTGCCATGTTAGTTGATATTGTCACCGCACCTTTTTTGCCTGCCTGGGCAATAATCAAAGCTTCTCTTTCATGGTTTTTAGCGTTTAATATTTCGTGCTGCACACCTTTGCGTTTTAAAAAGTTGTGAAGAATTTCACTTTTTTCGACTGTTGTTGTACCAACTAAAACCGGCTGACCTTTTAGATGCCTTGCCGCAATCTCATCAGCCACTGCTTTAAATTTTCCACTTTCGGTTTTGTATACAACATCGTTGGAATCAGTTCGGTTTACGCTTTTATTTGTAGGGATAACAACAACGTCTAAGTTATAAATCTTATAAAACTCCTCGGCTTCTGTTAAAGCTGTTCCGGTCATACCGGCTAATTTTTCGTAAAGTCTAAAGTAGTTTTGATAGGAAACTTCTGCCAATGTTTTTGACTCATCCTGAATTTGCACTTTTTCTTTCGCTTCGATTGCCTGGTGCAGTCCGTGTGAATATCTGTTGCTTGGAAGTAGTCTGCCTGTAAACTGGTCAACTATAACAACCTGTCCGTCTTTTACAACGTAATCCTTATTTTTCTCAAACAAAGCATTTGCGGTCAAAGCCTGTTCGATTAGGTGAACCATCTCAAAATCTTCTTCGTACAAATTCGAGGCACCAAGCATTCTCTCAACCCGGCGTACGCCCAAATCGGTCAAAGTCGCGTTGTGAAATTTTTCGTCCACTTCGTAGTCGGTATCTTTAATGAGCTGTTTAACAATTTGAGTTGCCTGGTGATACCTTTCCGATGCTTCCGCGGCCGGTGCGCTGATTATCAAAGGTGTTCGGGCGATGTCGATTAAAATATTGTCGACTTCGTCTACTACGCCAAACGCGTGAACACCCCACTGGCCATTGGGGTTGGTTTGAACCATTTCGGAAAGTTGTGGGGCCATGTTGTCGCGAAGGTAGTCAAAGCCGAATTCGTGGTTTGTTCCGTAGGTTACGTCGGCCTGGTAGGCTTCCTGTTTTGTGACTTCGCGGAGATGGCGGGCATATTCGTCCTGAAATTCAGTGTTTTCAAAGGCTGGGTCGTAAATAAAGGCTCGCTGTTGCATGATAATTCCGACGCGGATTCCGAGGTATTCATAA
>CAZHAM010000002.1:0-1548 GCA_964530415.1 uncultured Candidatus Saccharibacteria bacterium
GAGCGAAATCGAAGGTGTTACAATTTTAGGACCTAAGAATCCCGAAGAGCGCACAGGTCTAATTGCATTTACAATACAAAATGTTCACGCGCACGATGCCGCTTCCGTTTTAAACACACTCGGAGTTGCTGTAAGATCAGGACACCACTGCACGATGCCTCTTCACAAATATTTAGATATTCCTGCATCGGTGCGCGCAAGCTGGTATCTGTATAATTCAAAAGAAGATATTGATGTTTTAGTTGAGGGAATTAAAAAGTCGAGAGAACTTTTAGCTTAAAAATATGTATAGAGAAGAATTAATGGATATTTATAAAAACCCAACCCACAAAGGAACGATTGCCGCTCCAAGTGCTCAAGTTCGCAAAAAAAATCCAATGTGCGGAGACGAAGTAACTATGCAGTTAAAAATTGAAAACGGTAAAATTACAGACGCAAAGTTTGACGGATTTGCATGTTTTGTGAGCATTGTTTCTTCCGAAGTATTACTCGAATCGATAAAAGGATTAACAATTGAAGAAGCGAGAAAAGTAGATAAAGAAAAATTGTTGGAAATGGTCGGTTTAAATTTAACAACAAGCCGCGTAAAATGTGCGACACTTGCACTTACCGCACTAAGCGCTGCTTTAGACGAATATGAAAAAAACAGATAAATCAAAAATTATTACAAAAGATATGAACCTGGGAGAGGTAGCCTACAAATTTCCCGAAAGCGCTGAAGTACTTTTAGATTACGGACTTCACTGTGTAGGATGTTTTGCAAGTTCATTTGATACGATTGAAGTAGGCGCAAAAGTTCACGGAATGAGCGACGAAGAAATTACCGAAATGATCGAGAGAATAAACGAAGTAATCAACTACAAGGAATAAAGTTTTAAATGGTAAAATACCAGTATGCAATATCAAATATCTTCAGATAATATTCAGATGTCCGAGAGCATGATAGCTCTAACCAAAGAAAAATTTTCAAAAATTGAATCCCGCTTAAAACACATTCCAGTCGAAGAACAATTTACCAGAGTTGTAATAAATAGCGCACCTGAAAATACGTTTGAAGTAAAAGCAATTATCACATTTAGAAAAAAAGAATATTTTTCTGACGAATCAGATTTCACTTTAGAAACAGCTTTGATAAGGGTAGTAAACGAATTAACCCGAATGATGGAAAAAGACAAAGACAAATGGGAGCAGTGGGAACAAAAAAACCGTGAAATCAAAAGATACGGTGATGTGGCAGGGTTGGGTGGAATCGAAGAGAGCGCTGGCGGTACTTCAGAAAGTCCTGAAACCCCCGAAATCCCTGAAACTTCCGATGATGAGTAAATTGGTGATATCACTTTAGAAATCTGGTAAAATCTACCCGTTTACAGTTTGGGCGATTAGCTCAATTGGCAGAGCGCTCGTCTTACTTTTACGAGCACAGCGAGTAAATGCAAGAGTGGTAAACTTTTAAAATACGGATAACCTAATCCGGGCGATTAGCTCAATTGGCAGAGCGCTCGTCTTATACACGAGTGGTTCCAGGTTCGATTCCTGGATCGCCCACCA
>CAZHAM010000002.1:1648-33816 GCA_964530415.1 uncultured Candidatus Saccharibacteria bacterium
AGCTCAGTCTTCTCATCCTCAACCTCACGCTCGATATATTGAAGATATCTCTCGGTAGTAGAAACACGCTTGTGACCTGCAATCTTAGATAAATGCAAAAGATTCACACCCATAGATAAGTGGTGAGCCACAAAAGTGTGTCTCAAGTCATTAACTTTGGCATTTTCTACACCGGCTAGGTTGAAATAGCGGTTTATGGTCGATCTTATGTTTCTGACTAAAAGTGAGTTTCCTGTTTTGGTAATAAACAAATGGACAGCGTTTTCGATTTTTACTCTTTCTTCGTCAATGTATTTTCTTATTGAATCCACAACAGCTCTATTTAAAGGAATTACTCTGGTTTCTCTATTATTTTTCTTTTTTACAGTTAATTTCCCGGTTCCGTCTGTAAACTCAATATCTTCAAGTCTAATATCGGCAAGTTCTGAGATAGTAACACCTGTTTGAAGCAAGACCTCAATCATTGCGTATGATCTCAAATCATCTTTTGCAGCGTCTCTGAGAGCTCTGTATTCAAGTTTTGAGAGGATTCTAGGCTCTTTTGTTGCTATTTTGGGGTGTTTTAAGAACTCAGCTGTATTTAGAGCTATGATCTCGGTATTGTGTAAAAACTTAAAAAATGTCTTTGTGGCATTTGTTTTTCTTGAGATAGATTTGGGAGTGTACTCTTCTTTAGCGAGTTTTTTCATAAAGTTTTCAAGATGAGTAAGTTCTACATCTGAAACACCGGAAACACCCTCTTTTTCAAGGAAATTAATTAACTGTTCTATATCTTTACTGTAAGCAATAAGAGTAGAGGACGACTTTCCCTCACTACCTAAGTGCTTAATAAACTTAGTATGAGCTTCATTTAGTTTTATCATATGTTTTTTGTTGCAATGAAAGGGCAAAAGGGTGTTTACTTAAATTTCTAATACGGTTAATATACCACCCAATAATTCTATAGGCCATAATACCATTGGGCTTGATTGATGTCAATTATTTAACTATGATAGCTATATGCACGGCTCCTCCCACGTAAAATATCTTATATTATCGGCACTTTTTATCTTTGCTTCGGTCAATTTTACTAGGACAACGCTTGAGATTTTAAAAAGCAGCCAGCGACTGGATGACCTAAAAGATGAGGTAAACGAGCTTGGAATCCAAAAAAGCCAGTTAAATAACGAAATCGAGTATAAACAGACCGATGATTATATCGACGAAATAGCACGAAACGATCTCAATCTTGTTAAGCCTGGAGAAAAAGTATTTGTAATTCAAGGCGATAACCTCGAGGCCGATGACTCTGGGGTAAACTCTGGCTCATCGGTATTAAGTGAGTTTGCGGATAGGTCAAAAGAGAGTAGCGATATTGCCGATTCTAACGCCTATCAATGGTATAAACTATTTTTTGACTAAATTCCCGTATTTTGATAGAGTAAAGTCCGCAATAGATCGCGTTTATTGTTTAATTTGCAATCGGCGCGGGATGGAGGAATGGCACCTCGTCAGGCTCATAATCTGAAGGTCCCGGTTCGAATCCGGGTCCCGCAACCAAATAATCTTTTTAAAATGAAAAAGTCACCCCTTTTGTTAAAGTGATGACTTTTGTTGATTCTCGTTTCACCTGTTTATCTGAGTTAAATATAATACAAATGTGCAATTTCAGCGTAGTCAACTCCTGTGGCGAAAACCGCCATCGTGCACGCCGAGTTAGTGGTGAATGTTTGGGCTTCTTCGATTGTACTTGCGTCAAATTTCCCACTTTTGCCCAGGTACAGGTTGCTTTCAAGAGACTGCGCAATCCATCCTCGTCGTTTCGTGCTGAAACCAATTTTCACTCTGTGACACAGATTTCCCATTTTAGCCTCCTTTCTTGTAAAGCTTATTCCAATCAGAATATTTGGAGTATATCACGTCAAAATCTTTTGATATAATGCATAGTGCTTTAGAATAAGCCAAACTTTGTGCCAATAGTGCAACTAACGTTGCGCATTGTCACTTCGTGCCAATGTCGATACTTCGTATCGCATTGTCTTGTTACACAAGCCAATGTAGCTCAGTGGTTAGAGCGGGCGTTTCATAAGCGCTAGGTCGGCGGTTCGACTCCGCCCATTGGCACCAAAAATAGCTAAATAATCATAAATACTCAGCTTTTTCGGCTATTTGTGCTAAATTAACTGTATGACAGACAAAGTTTCAAAAAAACGAATATTAACAGGCGACAACCCTACGGGTAAGCTTCATTTAGGCCACTATGTTGGTTCACTGGAGAATAGGGTAAAACTTCAAAACGAATACGAAACGTTTATTTTAGTCGCCGATATGCACGCGTTTGCTTATCCAAAATATGTTAACGATCCACAAGCTATTTCTGATTCAATTATCGAAGTTACGATAGATAATTTAGCAGTTGGATTAGATCCTAAAAACGTCACTTTTTTTAACGAGTCGGCCATTCCTGAAATTTATGAATTGGGAATTATTTTTAGTATGTTAGTAAGCCATAATTTAGCACTTCGAAATCCCACAATAAAAGAAGAAATAAGAGATAAAGGATTAGGCGATAATTACTCCTTAGGTTTTATAAATTATCCGATACTTCAGGCTGCAGATATTTTATGTGTCAAAGCTGATGCTGTTCCCGTCGGAGAAGATCAGGAGCCCCATTTGGAATTAACCCGCGAAATAGTTCGAAAATTTAATTCATATTATGGAGAAGTTTTTGCCGAACCAAAATCAGTTGTAAGTAAAGTAAGACGATTGATTGGAACAGACGGCGGTTCGAAAATGACTAAATCATTGGGCAACACAATATTTTTAGGCGAAAGCGAAGCTGAATTAAAATCTAAAGTTATGAAAATGTACACTGATCCAAGTAGAGTTCACGCAACAGATCCCGGAAAAGTTGAGGGCAATCCTGTTTTTATTTACCACGATACTTTTAATCCTAACAAAGAGGAAGTCGAAGATTTGAAAGCAAGATACCTTGAAGGAAAAGTCGGAGATATTGAAGTGAAAGAGAAACTTTTTGTTTGCTTAAACAATTTTATAGAACCCATACGTGAAAAAAGAAATTACTACGAAAATAATAAAGACGAGGTTAAAAGCTTGTTGTCACAAGGAAACAAACGTGTTCGAGCAATCGCTTCTCAGGTTTTAGAAGAGGCAAAAGACAAGATGAAGCTCTCAGGTTTTTAATGTATAATTCACCGGTTATAAGCTATGGCAGAAAATAAACCTATAAAAAAGAATAATAAACCCAATTCTCGTGATGAGAACGAGGACAGATTAATTGACGAATTGGCTAGGTCAGTTAAGAAAATAAATAAACCGGCTAATCCTTTAAACAATATATTTTTTTACCTGATACTGTTTTTTACACTTTTCGTTTTGTACTCCTCATTTAGTGCAATTGATCCGGGCAAAAAAGAAATTTCAATAAGTGAAGTCGTCAATTTAATTAATACCGAACAAGTTCAGGATATTGTTGTTGCCGGAGATAAAATTGAGGTTTTGTTAGTTGACGGCGCAAAAAACTTTTCTGAAAAAGAAACCGGAATAAGTTTTGACGAGATTTTATCAAATAACAATGTAGACCGTTCTAAGATTAAAGGTCAGGTTACAGTTGAGCATCGATTAACTTTTGATCAGATTATAATGCCGATTTTAATGTTTGGACTTCCGATACTTATTTTATTTGTAATCATGAGACAAATGAGAGGCGCCGGGAGCGATATTTTATCTTTTGGAAGATCAAAAGCCAAACTTTTTATGAAAGGGACTCAAAAAATTACTTTCGATGATGTTGCCGGAAACAATGAAGCAAAGACAGAAATGATGGAGATTGTAGATTTTTTGAAACATCCGCAAAAATATAGAAAACTTGGAGCGAGAATTCCTAAAGGTGTTTTGCTTGTAGGACCATCGGGTGTTGGTAAAACATTATTAGCTAAAGCAATTGCGGGCGAAGCTGGAGTTCCGTTTTTTAGTGCAGCCGGAAGCGAATTTATGGAGATGCTTGTTGGTGTCGGTTCCTCAAGAGTGAGGGATTTATTTAGAATGGCAAGAGAAGGTCAGCCAAGCTTAATCTTTATAGACGAGATTGATGCAATCGGCAGGCAAAGAGGCATGGGCATAGGCGGAGGTCACGATGAAAGAGAGCAGACACTCAATCAAATATTAATTGAAATGGACGGTTTTGATGCCAGATCAAATGTAATTGTATTGGCCGCTACCAATAGACCCGATATGTTGGATCCCGCGCTTATTAGGCCGGGAAGATTCGACAGAAGAATATCGATTCCTTTGCCGGATTTAAATGACCGCGAAGAAATAATAAAGATTCATATGAGGGGGAAAGTAGTTGATGAAGATATTAAACTCGACTCAATTGCCCGAAAATCGGTTGGCTTTAGTGGTGCTGATATTGAAAATATGTTAAACGAAGCAGCTATATTAGCAGCAAGATCAAATAAAGACAAAATTGACCAAAGAGATATTGAAGAAGCCTCGTTAAAAGTAACAATGGGATCAGAGAGAAAAACTTTACAGACCGAAGAAGAAAGAAGAATGACAGCTTATCACGAGGCCGGGCACGCTTTAGTTTCATCGAACGTTCCTGATATGGATCCGGTAAACCGAGTTTCTATTGTAGCTCGAGGCGCATCGTTAGGACATACATCTTTTCCACCTGAGCGAGACCGATATAACGAAACAAAGACCCGACTAATTTCAATTATCACCACTATGCTCGGCGGACGTGCTGCCGAAGAAGTTGTATATAACGAATTAACAATTGGTGCTGCCGATGACATTGATAAAGCAACCAAGCTTGCCCGAAAAATGGTAACCGAGTTTGGAATGAGCGCATTAGGTCCAATTTCTTTTGAAGGTAACGAAGGCGGTTTTTGGCTTGCCCGGGAATTTAATGACGGTCCAAAATACAGCGAGGAAGTCGCAGCTAAAATTGATCAGGAAGTTAATTTATTAATGACAGCTGCATTTGCTGAAGCAAAAAAGATTTTGAGCGAGAAGCGCGCAACACTGGATGTAATTGCACAAAGATTACTCGAAAAAGAAACAATAGATAACGAAGAATACAAATCGTTGTTATAGTTTTATTGCTGGTACTATTTGGGTATCTGTTCCGGCAATTAGTAGCATATAATGTAAACAATGAAAAAACTCCTTTTAATCGACACATTTAATTTTTTGCACCGAGCATATCACGCACTTCCCCTATCATTTAGAGATGAAAATGGCGAGCCCACAAACGCAGTTTACGGCGTGACTTCGATGTTGATAAATACTTTTGATTTTATTAAACCGGATTATGTTCTGGCAGCTTTAGACGGAATGGAACCGACATTTAGATCAGAGGAATTTACAGGTTACAAGGCGCATAGAAAACCTATGGAAGATGACCTTTCGTCACAAATCCCAAAGGTTATAGAAATATTAGGGGCATTTGGAATTAAGACGGTTGTTGTGAACGGTTACGAAGCTGATGATATTATCGGGACAATGGTTGCGCGGTTTTCTGATGAGTGTGAGGTTATTATCGTTTCTAACGACAGGGATATGTGGCAGTTGGTAAAGGATAACGTTATGTACATGGTTCCCGCGAACGGCAAAAAAACTGCAGACTGGATGGGCAAGCGCGAAGTTGCCGCCCGACTTGGATTTGATCCGTCTCTACTTCCGGATTACAAAGGTTTAAGAGGCGATCCGAGTGATAATATTCCCGGCGTATACGGAATCGGAGAAAAAACTGCTAAAGACTTAATTGCCAAATTCGGGGCTATAGAAGACATATATAAAAATATTGATAAAGTAGAGCCGGCATCTCTTAAAGAAAAACTTTTAAACAATTACGAAATAGCACTTCAAAGTAAACAATTGGGAAAAATTATTACTGAGGTTCCTTTTCAAGTAGAAATTTCCGAATGCAAGTATAATGTGATAAACAAAATTCAAGTTGGGGAAGTATTAAAAAAATATAATTTCAAATCTTTAATAAGAAGACTTGGTCTGGAACCTGAAACCGGTGAAAAAAAGAAATCAAATGATGTTGCACCGGATCAGCTCGGATTATTTTAAAAAATATGACTAATTCACATGCAGAACAAATAGCAGTTTTATTAAAACAAGAACATCCTTCGCCGAAAACTGAGTTAATTCACAAAAATGAATACGAGCTTGCAGTTGCAGTAATGCTGTCTGCTCAAACTACTGATAAAAAAGTTAATCAAATAACTGAAAACTTGTTTAAAAAATATAAAACTTGGGCGGATCTGGCAAACGCAAACTTAACCGAGCTGCAAAAAGATATTCACGGTGTAAATTTTCACTTAGGCAAAGCCGAGAGATTAATTAAAGCAGGAGAGTTAGTTACAGCAAAGTTTAACAGCCAACTTCCTTCCACTCTTATCGAATTAATTACAATTCCGGGAATTGCCCGCAAAACAGCAAATGTAATTTTGCAGGAAGTTTGGGATATTGCAGAGGGAATTGTGGTCGACACTCACGTTACTCGTGTTTCAAATAGACTTGGATTGACTAAAAATACAGACGCGGTAAAAATCGAAAAAGAGTTAATGGAACAGATTCCGCAAGAATACTGGCGCAACTTTTCGGGAGCGTTGGTTTTGCACGGAAGATATGTTTGTACTGCTAAAAAGCCAAAATGTGAGGAATGTATCTTAAATAAAATCTGCCCGAGTGCCTTTAAAGTTTAATTGTAATTATTTGGTGTGCTTTTTCGTTCCAGTACCATTATTTTTCCAAAATCAGCTGTAGTTTCTTCCTCATAAGTAAACAAATATGGTTTTGTCATCTTAAGTTCAAAAGCTGCCCCGACTTGTATTTCGACAGGATTTGTTAATTCGTCATAACTCTTTGACAGCTGTTTGATTTTTATAGCTCTTCCAGAACTATTTATAAATTTAACTATTGTATCCTGAGCAACTGTAGTTGAATCCGGTGAAAACCCTGTGTCGGTATAAGTGATTTCTTTTATTTGAGGAACTTCAGGTGTTACCGGTGCAGGAGGTGTTTCTATTGCTCCGGAATCATCGATTGGTTGAGGTTGTGTTTCTCCGACCTCCCCATTTATTCCCGATTCGTTAACATTTTTATTTGTGTACTTACCGATTTCATCTAAGATCAATGTTTCAAACTCGGCTAAATTTTGAAAGTTCATCAAAGTTCCGTTTAAAATAAAGCTTGGGGTAGAGTTAATCTTAAGTTCCAGTCCTAATTTTGTATCATCGTTGACTCTTTGTTTGAGATCATTGTTTTTAATATCTTTTTCAAATTTTGCCATATCGAGCCCAAGTTCCTGCGCATATCTTATTAAATCTTCGTCAGAAAGTGCGGATTGATTTGCAAATAACTTATCGCCGTATTCAAAAAACTTTCCCTGCTCTCCGGCAGCTACAGCCGCAACCGCCGAGCTAACCGAGTTTAAATGTTGTGGTAGAGGAAAGTGTCGGTAACCAAACTTTATATCATTTCTATTATCTTCAACTATTCTTTGTACGATTGGGCTAAACGAAGCACACGCTGGGCATTCAAAATCACTAAACTCAACAAGTGTTACTTTTGCATCGGGGTTTCCTAAAGTGGGTGTATAGTCTGAAAAAAGTTTAGTTTCGTCAACTTTAACAAGATAAGGTTTGTCAGGCTGACTTCGTGATGCCAAAACTATTATTCCAATAAAGGTTACAAGCGTAATACCCCCTATAACAAAAATCGGTATGTTTCTTTTAACAAACTCTTTCATAGATATATGTGATGATACCACAGTATTATACGATCGAGGAGACTTTATTGTCAGTGAGTTCTTTGTTTACAAGATACCTTGGTGGCTTCTTATTTATTAAAACGTCAACAACATTTTCGGCTACCATGCGTGACATTTGTATTCTAGCTTCAAAAGTTGCGCTTGCAGTGTGGGGAGTTAAAACAACATTATTTAGTTTTTTCAACCCTACGTTAATTTCGGGTTCGTTTTCAAAAACATCAAGCCCTGCTCCTGCAATCCAACCCTCTTTTAAACCCGTTGCCAAAGCCGCCTCATTTATTATCGGGCCTCTGGATGTGTTAATTAAAATTGCGAAAGGTTTCATCTTTTTTAATTCATCTTCGCCGATTAAATGGTGCGTAGCGTCAGTCAAGTTGCAGTTTAAAGAAACCACATCGCTGTTTTCGAGCAAATTGTCCATATCAACTTTCTCTGCATCTAAAAGACCTTCTGCCTCAGCGTGTTTCATAACGTCGTTGTAAATAACATTCATATTAAATCCGTATTTTGCAATTTTCCCGACCATTTGACCGATTCTTCCAAATCCAACTATTCCGATTGTTTTGCCTACAAGTTTTGGTCCCATATAAAGCATCGGATCCCAGTACTGAAATTTTCCGCTTCTGCAAAATTTGTCCCCCTCGGCAATATGTTTTGCTACACCAAGCATTAAAGCAATGGCGTGCTCGGCTACCGATTCGGTTAAATCTCCGGGAGTGTTTCCTACATAAATCCCCTTACTTGTTGCGGTCCCCAGGTCAATGTGATCGTATCCAACCGAGTAAGTTGCTACAACTTTTAACTGTTTGCCCGCGGTTAAGATACTTTTATTTACTTGGTCCGGAATTACAGGAATGTACGCATCAGCGTCTTTTACGGCTTTTTTTAATTCTTCTTCTGACAACGGCGGTCCTTGTCGATAATCGAGTTCAAGCTGAGGATACTGGCGGAGAATATTGATTCCCACTTGGGGGATTTCTCTTGTTATTAATACTTTCATATGGGCAGTGTTCTTGTCTTAGTTTATATCAAATTATTTTATTGATCCAGCGAGTTTTTCAATAGTTTTTTTATCTGTAAGTCCTTTTAATGCTCCCATTTCTTTTATTGAGTTTCCCGAGTTAATTACTCCCCATTTGAGAGCTTCTTTTAGACTTTTTCCGTAAATTATCGCCGACATAAATCCTGATGAAAATGCATCTCCTGCTCCGGTTGTATCGATAATTGTTTTATCGTCACTGTAAGATGCCTGTGAAACAAGAACAGACCCATCGTATGCAGTAGCACCTTTGCTGCCGTTTGTTATAACTGTAAGTTTTGGCCCCATTTTGTGTAGTGCTTTGTGGAGTGTTAGTTCGTCGGTCGATTTAGTTTTGTCGGTACCGCAAAAAAGCTCGGCTTCTTCTTTGTTTAAAAATAAAATGTCGCAAACAGTTAATACGTTTTTAATACTTTCAACACCGATTTTAATATGCATTGTTCCCGGGTTAAACGCGAGACCTACTCTTGTTGTTTTTACATAATCGATCAATTCTTTTTGAAAATTTTCAAAGCCTTTTGCCATAGAAGAGTAGTAGATCCATTTTGGAGTATCCCAATCTTTAATATCGTAAACTCTTGGTCCGTGGTAAGAAAAAATTGTTCTTTCGCCTTCGTAAACTATAACTGTGTGCGCGTCTGTTAAGGTGCCTTTATTTTTGCTGACCAAATCCGTTTCAACACCGTAACCACCTAATTCCTCTACCAGTTTGTCGGCATTTTGATCGTCTCCGATTTCAGTATACAAAGCTGTTTTAATGCCAAGTTTTGTACAACCGACAGCAACGTTTAAAGCGTTTCCTGCTACCGATGTTTCAAATTGTTCAACAGGAATTTTAGTTCCGTGATAAAAACATATTTTAGGCCGATTTTCTGAATCGTCCTCAACTAAAGTGTCGTTTGCAACTTTCATGAATAAATCGATATCAGAATCTCCGATTGTAATTAAGTCAGCCACCTAAAATCCTTTTAAGAATTTAATAATCTTTTCTTCGATGCGGTGAGAGGCGAGTCCGTATTTATTTATTAAGTCTGAGTAAGACCCGGATTCACAAAAAGTATCTTCGACACCAATGATAAGCATTTTCGTCGGAAGATTTTGTGATAAAACTTCGGCGACCGCACTTCCTAATCCATTGTATATTTGATGTTCTTCAATTGTAACTACTTTTTTAGTTTTTTTTGCGGATTCAATTAATGCTTTTGCTTTTAGAGGTTTGATAGTTGGAATTGCAATTACGTCAGAGCAGATATTAAATTTTACTTTTAAGTTTCTCGCTGCAATTAGTGCCTGTTCTGTTATAGGACCTGTCACAAAAATCGATAAGTCATCGCCTTCGGAAAGAGTATATGTGTCGCCGATTTCAAATTCAGTTTTGATGGTTGTAATTGATTTTGTTTCTTCACGTGAAAGTCTTAAGTAAACAGGTCCTTTATGTTCCGCTGCCGCAGTCGTTGCTTTAACGGCTTGATTGTAATCTATTGGACTGATTAGTGTTAGATTGGGGAGCACGCGCATTGTAGCTAGATCTTCGAGTGCCTGAGCTGTTGGGCCGTCTGTTGCTGCCGATAAACCTGAGTGTGTTCCTACGATTTTCACATTTGCCTCGGATAAACAAATAGATACGCGTATTTGTTCCCAGTTACGCCCCGGGCTAAATGATGCAAAAGACGAAACAAATGGGATTTTTCCGTTTAATGCAAGACCGGCAGCAATGCCCGCCATGTTTTGTTCAGCAATTCCAACCTCAATAAATCTCTCAGGATATTTTTTTGCGAAGTTATCAACTTTTGTTGATTCTGTTAAATCGCCCGTTAGTACAACTATATCTTTATTTAGTTCAGCAGCTTCTAAAAGTCCATCGCCATATCCCGATCTAGTTGATTTTTTTTCAACCTCTCCAGAGAAAAACCGAGAATTTAAATGCAGTTCTTTATTGAGCATGGGCAGCATTTAGCGCGAGCAGCTAATTATTTTGTTCGTCTGAGTTCGAAGTTTCGACTACTTCATCTTCGTTCTCTTCTGTATCAGGATCTTCACATTCGTCGATCTTTTTAATTCTATCGAAATCAATACTGAACTCTGATTTTGAAATTGCCACTAAATCAACCGCGATGTGTTTATCAATTTCAGGGTTGCAGGATTCTCCCGGGAAAGTTTCTTCAATCGAAACGATTAGAGTTTGTTTCTCTTTGTCCACAAAAAGTTTTTTGATTTTTACTTCGTGTCCAACCGGGTCCTCAGTTTCAGAAGAGACGCCGACCAGTACTTCTTTGTTAAAATCTATCGAATCTTTTAATGTAACCAAACCTGTTTTATCTATCAAATTCAGAAATTCGTTTAACTGATTTTGATCTGAAATTACTAATCTTTGTTTTTCAATATTGTCGTCAGTGTAAATAACAGTAGGGAATCCTTCCAATCTTCTTATCTCGGGACCTCTGTTAAAAATCTTTGAAAAGTCTAACTCACCTTGAATCAAAAAGTACCCGGCGCCGATTATTATTGCCAATATAATAAATAAGGGTACGAGGCTCATATTTATTTGTGCTCTTTTAGTCATGATCGTATTTTATTTTTCCTTCAAAAGATCTCAGCTGCTTAAGTGCTTTAGTTGCTTGATCTTTATTAGGTGGCAATCCGTGCCATTCAAATTTGTACTCCATAAATTCTACACCCTTGCCGGGTATAGTGTACGCTATCACTGCTGTGGGTTTATGCCCTACAGCTTCCGCCATTGAAAAGGCGTTTAATATCTCTTCAATATTATGACCGTCAACCCCGATCACATTCCAGTTAAATGCCTCAAGTTTTTTCCTCAAATTCTCCAAAGGCATTATCTGTTCAGTATATCCGTCGATCTGAATGTTGTTTCGGTCAATTATCCAGGTTAAGTTAGAAAGTCCGCGATTCGGTGCAAACATAGCTGCTTCCCAAATCTGACCCTCATTTAATTCTCCATCTCCGGTTAAACAGTAAACTCTAAACTTCTTGTTATCCATTTTACCCGCGATTGCAGCTCCGATTGCCTGAGACAAACCTTGACCCAGTGATCCGCTCGAACTTTCTAGGCCGGGTAATTTTACATTTACGGGGTGTCCCAGTAGTCTAGAGTTTAATTTGCGAAGTGTCCACAGCTCTTTTCTGTCGAAATAACCGCGCTTTGCCAAAGATGCATACAGAATCGGACAAATGTGGCCGTTTGATAAATAAAATCTATCGCGGTCTTTCCATTTAGGATTTTTAGGATCGATATTTAATTTGTTAAAGTATAAAGCTGCAAAAATATCCGCTGTTCCTAAAGAGCCTGCGCTGTGACCAGATTCCGCTTCCAAAAGCATTTGAATAACATCTTGTCTCAATTCGTTAGCAATCAGTTCTAAGTTCGTGATTTCATTGTTTCGCAAGTATGCGCGTTTAGAGCTTTTTGCAGGCATTAAAAGTAGTATATGGGGTTTATGAAGATGTGGCAAATTTGACGAAAGTGCTAAAATATACATATCTAACCGCTTGGAAAGGAGGGCAGAAACAGTGAAGCGGATTGCCGGATTGGGTTAAGGGGGAATGAAAGTAGGCGAAGGCTGGTTTGTGTTTGGTCACGTTGCTGGTTGCAAAGGTCGAAAAGGTCGAAAATATGGAGGTCCGAATGAATATTGCCATGTTAAGCCCGCCTTTAGGTACTTTTCTGTAACATCTTGGCGCCCTGCTTCGAATTCGCGTCTTAACTCAGCTCTGTTAAGCTGGGGACGCCTTTTGGTTATGGAGATAAGATCGTGCTCGCCGGATCATACATTTTTGGATCATTGCGGAGCGATATCCTCTCCACATATTGCCACGTCTGTCGAATCGTCTTATCCCGGTGGGATCTGGCTGATGGACGTGGCTTCTCTTTTGAGAATTTCAGTTAAAACTTTGAGTGTACTCAAGCACTTCCTCAGGAGTAGTGCAGACTTTTAATAGTTCCCGTTCACCCGGTCTTATTCCCATACTTTTGCAAATGCAGTCCAATATTTCGTTCCAAAACTCTCCGTACAAAATAATCGGTTTATTATTGCCCTCGTGAATTCGTGAACTTGCCCAAGTCATACCAAATTCGCTTATTGTTCCGGATGCACCCTTAAAGACAATATGCAAATTTGTGTTTTGAAGAAGAACTTTTGTTCTGTCAAAATAATCAAGCGTGATAACTTCTTCGTCAAAGTGATTTAAAGGATCTGTGCCTTCGTAATTTAATTTTGGTTTATTGGGGTGGTAGGTGACTGACAGTACGCGCGCTCCGCCTGCTTTGGCACCTTCCGTTGATGCGCGCATAACGCCGGGTCCGCCGCCGTTAACAATTTCATATCCGTTTTCAGCCAAGAGTTTTGCCACATTATATGCATCGATGTAAGGTTGATCGTCTTTTTCCCAACTCGCACCTCCTAAAATGCCTATCTTTCTTATTTTTTTAACCGCGTTTGCAATGGAAGATACGGCCGCCGATCCATCAGTAATTTTCTGAGCAGGTTTATGCATAATCTCTAAGTTCCTTCTGAAATTTTTTAAATTGATCTAACGGATTTTCCGCTTTAAAAATTGCAGATCCTATTACCAGATCTCTAATACCTAAGTTTAACAGATCTCTCAAAGTTGTTTCATTAACACCGCCGTCAACTTGTATCGGAATATCGGGAAAAGAAAATCTGAATGTTTTAATTTTTTCTAAAGAATTGGCATCAAAACCTCTTCCCTGTCCGCCGGGTTCGACAGTTATAAACTCAACATAATCTACAGTTTCGATATAAGGCAAAAGTTCTTTCACCTCGTCATGCGGTCCAATTGAGATTCCCGACAGATATTCGTTTTTATTGCATTTATCTAAAAATCGATCGATGTAATTTCCTTTAATGTGACTGCATACCTTTTTAACTTTTTCGTATTTTTTCTCAACAAATCTTTGAGGGTCAAAAACCATAAGGTCAATTTCAAAATCGCAATAGGATTCAAAGTTATCTAAGTAATCAATATCAAAATACGTTTCTCCGTCGACAAAACCATTTTCAACAACATCCAACTGAATTAAAACAGCGTCATTTTTTAAAAGATTAATTTTATTTGTAATTTCGCCTAAATCTTTTTCTAAAATAGTCGGGATGATCATTCGTTTTCTTCAAAATTTTTAATTTTTTGCATTCTTCTAACATGCCTTTCCGCGCCGGAGAATTCGGTGTTTAACCACACACCCACAATCTTTAATGCTTCTTCCACTGATAAATAGTCAGAAGGGAGGCATAAAATATTTGTGTTATCGTCTTTTCTAATACTTTCTGCGTGCTTAACACTAAAAGACAAAGACGCTCTTATTCCGGAAACTTTGTTAGCGGCAATATTTACGCCGGCTCCGTTTCTGCACATCAAAATCCCAAAAGAGTTTACATCAGCCGCAACCTTAGCCGCTAAAGGAAAAGTATAATCGGGGTAATCGTCGCCGGTTATTAACTCATTTGGCCCCATATCTTCAACATCAATACGAAAAGATTCGAGATACTCTCTTAATTTTTCCTTGAGTTTAAAGCCACCGTGGTCTGATGCGATATATACTTTCATCTTTTTTTATACCTAAAATTTGCTATTAGTACAGAAAGATTCGGTATGATAATTAGTATAGATATCATTTGGGCTATGTTCAACCCAAGCATTTTCCACGGATTTAATCTAAAGAATTCCAGCACAAATCTAATACTAAAGTATCCCGTTAAATATATAGAAGTGATTACTCCGCTTCCTAATTTTATTTTTTTGGTTTTATACAAATAGCCTAATATCAAAAATAACAAAAGATCTAAAATCGATTCGTACAGGTAAATGGGGTGGTACCTTTCAACATTTTCTAAACCCTTATATCTAAATTCCGTCGGTATATACTGTCCCCAAGGAACGTTTGTCGGCAGACCGTAATTTTCGTGATTAATAAAATTTCCCCATCTGGCTATGCTCTGCGAAAGAGGTAGAACCAAAAATCCCAGATCAAACCAAAACGTTTTGTTTTGTTTTTTTATTTTTAAATAAAGATAAGCCCCCAACGCGCCACCAAAAATCGCTCCAATAATTCCTAACCCGCCATGCCATATTTGAAAGATTTTCAGAGGTTCGTATAGATAAAATGGCAAATAATCCAAAACGTGATAAATCCTTGCGCCGATAATTCCAAAAACAATGACCCAGATGGACATACCCCACAATAAATCAGGATCTTTGCCCTCTTTTTTAACAATCTTTTCGCAAAGCAACAACGCAACAAGTATAGAAAAGGAAATTATGATTCCGTATGGTGACATTAATAAATATACAGGCAGTAAACAAAAACCAGACAGACTACTGTAATATAAAGCATCGCCCCGCTTTTATTAGGTTTTTCTTTTAAAGCCCAAAACCATTCGTTCAATTTATCGTTAAAATAATATTCCGAAAACTTGTAAATGGAATTGGCAAAAACCGATAATACTAAAGCTTTCGCCAATATAAATGTATCCGAAGAGATCACAAAAACCGAAAGTGCAGCTACAGCGATTTGAAAAAGAGCGCTATTCAAAGTTTTTTCTTGAATCTCGCCGCTATTAAAATTCATAAAGCTAAGCGCGTTTTTATAGTCGTGGTGTTTAAGGAATGTTGCTAATGTTCTTGAAAAATCCCTTTGGGGCTCGAGAAAATACGCGTAAATGATAAATTCTAAATCGAACACAAAAATTCCTATAAACGCGCCCAAGATTATCGCGGCGATTTGAAGTGGTTCTCTTACGGTATTTAGAGCCGTCATCACTACAATAAGCGTAATGGCTATCAAAATAGGCATCCGATAATACTTTGTTATAACGCTGAACATTACTTAAATCTTATTTTATTTAGTGTTCTAATTCAACTCTTTGTTTTTAACTCTTTTTTTAACTCGTTTAATTTCCACATAAAAAGCCGGCCTTTTGTGGTAGCGTTTTCTGATTTTAGGACGAATTCTCTCGCACGTTCCAACAAAGTCCTGTCTGTTGACTTTGCCAATTTGATGTAAAGGGATCTATGAGCTATGTCACCGAATTCATCAGCTAGCCTGTTACCATAGGCCTGATACTCGTATTTGTTTCGGTAATCTTTTTTTAGAGTTTTGTTTTTTAAGATGTCCGCTAACTTGTCCACGGTTTTACTGCTGTTTTGCTACTTGGTCTTTTGCCATCTTTCCCAAATAAGGGAGCATGTACTCTTCTTTGTTGTAAGCTTTCCACATTAGTAAGAACCATAATACTATTGAGGCTACATATACTAATGGTGCGAGAACAAAGCCAATTAGCACAACAAATAGCATGTTAGCAATTGACGTAGCAATAAATGTTGCTATTCCAAACAAAATTGATTGAAACGCATGAAATCTTACAAATTTATCCTCTTTTTCTATTAAGTAAAAAATAATACCGGTAATTGGGGGAATTAAATAAGATAAAGCTGCTGCTACGTTTGGTTCCAATCCTTCGAGAGGATTTGAGTTACTCTGCGAACTATCTGACTGAGGCATATTGTTATTAGTTTGTGTATTTTCTTCCATAATCAGTTGATTTTGACATAAATTTATTGCAGAATCAACCTTTTTTAACTTTTTGAGCTTTAAACATGCCCGATAACTCTTTAATTGTTGTCGCTTCTTCAGCTCTTTTGTCTTCTCTAAAATTTATTAATCTCGGAAACCTTAGAGCGTAGCCTGTCGAGTGTGTAGGCGAGACCGAAATTTCGTCAGCGCCGATTTCTACAACTATTTTTGGGGCCAATATTACGTCTGGTTTAAATATTTTATGAATCTCAACATTTGCGGGTATTTTGGTCACAACATACTTATCCGCCATAGATTTAAGTTTGACCCAATCCTCGTCTTTTAAACCGGTTCCGACCTTTGTGACGGTTTTAAATGTTTCGTTCTTTTCATCGTAAATTCCAACTAAGAATCCTCCGATGCCAAACTTCGATCTCACGCCCTTGCCGTAGTAATACCCAAGCACTACGCAGTCCATACTGTCTTGTATGAGAGTTTGGTCGGCTCTTTTAAGTTTCACCCACGAATGAGTTCTTGCCCCTGCCTGATAAGAGTCGCCGGGCTTTTTAACAATAAGTCCTTCAAGGTTTTTGGCTACAGCCACGTCATAGTATTCTTTGAGTTTTTCAAATTCGTCTGTTTCAAGATAATCGTCAACAACGATAGTTTCACCTTTGCCGACTATTTTGGTTAAAATTGCTTTTCTTTCCCTTAAGGTTTTGTCTATCATGCTTTTACCGTTTAAGTACAAGATATCAAAAACAAAGTATTTTAAAGGAATCGTTTTTGCGAGTTCCTCGACATTGTGTTTGCGTTTTCTTTGAATAGTTTCCTGAAAGGGTAAAAAAGCCCCTGTTTCTTTGTTATAGCCGATTGCCTCGCCGTCCAAGATCACCGAATCCGCCTTTATCTGTTTTTTAGCTGCTTCGACTAAATCGGGGTATTGATGGGTAGTTTCCTCAAGATTTCTGGTGAACGTTTTTAAGAGTATCTTGCTTTTGTCGCCGCCAAAAAGGCTTGTCTGCTCACTTTCTTTGTTCTTTACCTGCTTATTCTTATCCATATGAAGTTGTACGCGTGTTCCGTCAAATTTAAACTCTGCCCACACCACGCCCATTTTTCCGATAACCTCATCCATACCGCCTTCGAGCCTTTGGGCCTTTTGCGAGAGTACGGGAACCCCCGTTTCGATAGTTATGTCCTTTAGTCCTTTAATTCCTTTTGTTTTAATTAATTTCGCAATCAATCCGATATCAGGATGGATGCTATATACCCCCTCAATTTCTTCACGGAGGGACTTATCCTTTTTAAGTAGGTTAGAGAGGGCGTCCAAAACCGTTAGTTCTGTAAAACCAAGTCTTGTTGTTCCCAGAATTATTCTGATGGCAAATTTAGCCGATAATTTGTCGAGTTCTTTTAAAAGTTTTGCTGTTTTGGCGACTTTAAGTTCCTGAGAACCGGAGCCTTCTGATTGGGCAATTTCTACAAAGCGTGCGTGTATCTCAGAAATTGTTATATTAGAAGCTTTGTGGACGGGAGTTAACTCATACGCGACACTGCCTAGATCGCCGTTTTCGCTGTACAACTTTTGTATTTTTTCCAGGATATCGCTGTTTTCTTTTGTTGCATAAGCACTTGCAAATATTCTAATCACCATTTTTTCGGCGATGTTAAACTTTTCGCTTTCAAATGGCGCTCTTAGGTATCCCGAGGAGAGGTACAGTGCTATGTCGGTTTCCTCTGGTTCGAGCTCGGCGATTAATTCGGCTAAAATAGAGGTAATCTCGAGTCTTTTTGGCGTGTCTTCCAACCTTTGTAAAAACTCGCATAATCTTGAAAATTTCATAAAGCTATTATACAGCTCCAGGTTTATTTAAGCTCGTATCGGGAGGATTTGGTGCTACCGCGTTTAACTACAATTCCCATATCTATTAACACCTTTAGATCCCTTAGAACAGTGTCTTCTGAGATTGAGGGGAATACTCTTTCGAAATCCTTGTTTTGAAGCATAACGTAGTCCTGGAGATATTCGACAATTTTCTCCTGTCTCTGTGAAAGCTTTGCTCTTCCGGATGCTTTGGCGATTTTCGTATCTTTTTCGATAAGCTTTACCTTTTCTTTTATTGAAAGCGTTTCGTAAGCTACGGCTTCGGTGAAAAACTCCATCCATCTAGTGAAATCGGGGTATTTTCCAGTTAATGAACTAATATTATGTTCGTATTCGTTTTGGAGCCTCAGATAGTAGCTTGGAAGTGAAATAAACCCCCTGAAGTCATAATTTGAAATCTCAAGGTAAGTGGCGCACGCAATTTCGGCTACGGCGTCGTTGTAGTGTTCAAAAGGCTCTATTAGTTCAAATACCCCTTTTAAAATGGCAGCAATGATTAAAGGGTGGTTCTCCTTCGCGTCTAAGGAGTTGATCCAGTCAAAAGCTTCGGTAATATAAGCTAAAACCTCGTCTGCGTCGATCTTGTTTAATATATTTTTGTTACGATAAACACCTCTTTTGCCTTTAGGTATAAGGTTATCCGTAATGTTCTGGTGTATAAATTTGATTGAAAGTTCTTCGAGCTCCTTGTTTTTTGATATCTCTTTTGTTGAGTTGTAAGCCTCTTTTAGGTTCACTACTTCTTGTGGAACGTTTGCAGAAAGGCCGTCAACATACCTTTTTACCGTTTCATAATTTGTACTCAAACCTGTCAATTGAACGTTAGCGTAGATGTTTTTAGACAAAACCTCTTTTTTAAATTGAGCTTCCCAGGCCGGCAGTATTGTTGTGGTTTCAATAATGGCCTTGCAATACTCAGCAGAGCCGATATTTTTTAATATTTTTGGTGTTATTGTAAATTCAGGGATAAACATATATTTAACTCTTTAATAATAATTCTCGCATATTTACCGCAAGAGACAAACACCTGTTTTAACAAGAAGAAAGCCCGGATTTGTTCATGAAAACGATCTAAATTATCTACGTGGTACTACAAATTAACTAATTTACAGCTTTTGCCCAGGTTAAGCTTTTCGGCACTTGTAATTATTGTTTGTTGAAAATCGATTAGCCGAATAACTTCTTTTCTGTGTTCGTCATCCAGTTCGGAGAATATGTCGTCTAAAAGCAAAACCGGCTTTTCACCGACTTTTTTCTCGATAAAGTTTATCTCAGCGATTTTTAGTGATAGTATCGCGCTTCTTTGTTGACCTCTGGAACCAAACTCAGAGATGTCGTAACCGTCCATTAAAATCTCGAAATCGTCTCGGTGGGGGCCTACAAGTGTTGTTTTTGCCATAATTTCTTTATCTCTGTGGCTCTCAATTCTTTCGGGGCTTATTTTATTTATTTTGTAGACTATTTCTAGGTCCTTTTTAATTGAACTGCCGTTGTTTGCAAGGTCGTCTTGGTAGAAATTGAGTAGTTCAGTTCGCTTTTGTTGTATGAACTCGCCTGATTCGATTATTTTTTCTTCCCAAAAGCCTAATTGTCCGCGGCCCCGTCCTTCTTCGTTAATCATCTCTAACAATTTGTTGCGTTGTCTCAAAGACTTTGTAAATGTTGTCAGCGCGCGTTTATACTCGTAGTCAATTTGAGAAAGAACTAAATCCATGTGTTTTCTACGTTCTGAGGGCGAGCCCGTGATAATTTCAATGTCTTCTGGCGCAAAAATTACGGTGTTAAACACTTTATTAAACAATTTCTGGCTTTTAGCTACTTTATTTACCTTTTCCTTTTTTGTAGAAGCATTTTCATACACCTCGCTTTTAATTATTTGCACTTCTAATAGATATTCTTGGTCGTCTGACAGCACATTTCCTACTACTGAACAAAAGTTTTTATCATGTTCAATCATATCCCTGTCATAGCGGGCTTTATTAGATTTTGAGGCCGAAAGCAGATAAATTGATTCAAGTATGTTTGTTTTACCCGACCCGTTTGCTCCCTGAATTAAAGTAAGCTTGTTATCAAACTCGAGCTCCAGAGTTTTATGGTTCCTAAAATGTTTTAATTTTATTTTGTTAAGCTCCATTTTTCTCCATTATTCGAACAATCCTTTAGAAGTGTCTTTTTGGCAATCCGGGCAAAAGTAGGTACCTCTACCCGCGACTTTTATATACTCAACTTTGGATCCGCATTTGGGACAAAAGTTTCTTAAATAAATTTTAAAATGTTCTTGATGACTTCCTTCGTTTCCAAAAATATCTACGTACATTCTATCCGGTAGGGTAGATCCTCTATCCACAATACTTTCATTTACAATTTCTCTTGCGCTTTCAAGAATATTTTCGGCGTCTTGAAGTGTCAATAAACTCGTCGGTGTTTCTGGGTGGATTTTTGATAAAAACAGCGTGTCGGTAGCATAAATATTTCCCAGTCCGGAGATATACTCTTGATCCAATAATATATTTTTTACCGAAGTTCTTTTTGATTTTAATATTTCATACAATTTATCGGGTGTAAGTGCAGTGTCTAAAACATCCGGGCCGTATCGCGACTTCAATTTTTGAATTTCTTCTTGGGTGTAAAGTGCTGCTTTTCCAAACATTCTCATATCAGTAAATCTCAAATATTTTATTTCGGAGTTTTTCTTAAGTTTAAAAATTATCTTTGTCCACCTGTCGTTTGTATGTTCCTCGTCTCGTAGCAAAATTCTTCCGGTCATAGCCAGATGAATGCCAATAAATGTATCTGAATCCAGTTTTATTATTATGTTTTTTGCAACACGCTCAATCTCATCTATATATTTTCCGATTGCTTCGCTTTTAAACACTGCATTATTTGGGTAAACGGAGTAGTTTTCGGCAATGCCGATGTTAATTATTTGATAGCCTTTTATGTTGTTGTTAAGGTCACTGGATATAGTGTGAACCTCAGGTAGTTCCGGCATTTTTTATATTTAAATTTATTCTTGTGTGGCAGAATTTTTTTGAACTAAGCTTTCCCATTTTTCGTCGACAAATTCTTTTATTTCGGTCTTAAACTTTTGTGTAGAGAATTTTTGAGAGTGTATGATTATAGTTTCAGGATCAAATTCCTTGTTTCTTATTTTTGTGTCAAATTCTTTAATTCTTTCAATTAAGTTCTCAATCGAGAGTTCTTCAAAAAACTGACCTGTTACCCCATCAATTATTGTTTCAAGATGTCCGCCCGACTTGTGCGCAAGAACAGGTTTGCCGTGAGACATAGCTTCGACGGGTACAATTCCTAAATCCTCATCTTTAACCGGATTTATAACTCCCAAACAGTTTGCTAACAAATTATGTTTAGTTAAATCGTCAACCTGCCCAACAAACTTAACATTTTTGTTTGCGATTCTTTTTAGTTTTTTTTCTTCGTTGCCTGTGCCGATTACAACAAGATCCAGCTCCATCATATTAAATGCTTCAACTACCAGGTCAAAATTTTTGTAAGCAACAAGTCTACCTAATGCAACGTAGTAAGGTTTTTCAAAATTATTTTTTACTGTTGGTGTTTCGTGAATTACGTCCATCGGAGGATATATAACTGTAGAGGCTCTTTTGTAAAATTTTTTAATTCTTTTTTGTGTCTCGATTGAATTTGCGAGTAGATAATCGGGACGTTGTGCGGCACCGAAGTCCCATGTTCTTAAAAGAGCGTCAATGACCATAACGAAAGGTTTAAAGTACCAGGCGTTTCTTTTTGCGCTTTCAAACGAGTAGCCGTATAAAAACCTTGGAGGAGTGTGGATGTAGCTTATATGTAATTGGTCGGGATTGGTTAAAACCCCTTTTGCATATGACGCGCTGTCCGAAATAATAATGTCGTACTCGTTTAGATCGAACGATTCGAATATTATCGGTATTAAAAAGGTTAAATATTTGCTAAAACTCGAGAGTAAAAAATTTGATCTATGCATGATTTTTTTGCTGTTTATCAACTCGCTCATGTTTTTCGGTTTATATATTGACGTAACAATGGGCGCTTCGGGATACAGCTGTATCAAGGCTTCCAGTGTTTTTTCGCCGCCGCCGTATTGAATTAAGTAGTCGTGGACCAATGCCACTTTTGGTTTATACATAGGGCGATTATACGAGCTTGCTCGCTCGTTGTCACTCACTGCGCTTCCTCGTGAAACTCCGAAGAGTTTTACGACCTCATCTGCTCGTTGTCACTCGCAATGCTCAATTTATATTTTCAAAATTTATATAACCCAATTTTTGCTTTAAAGACGTTTAAAAATCTTGACAACACACTCTATAAATGAGTTCATAACTTAGTAATTATTTTAGTTTTTTTATGCGCAGTAGAGGATTTAGTGTACCCATAGTCATAATTTTCGTTGCAATATTTTTGGCGGTTCCTGTCGTCTATTTACTTTTTTCAAAAAATTCATCAAACAATGTCAACGTAAAAGGCGCGTCCGCACAGATTGAAGTCTCAAAATCCGGTTTAGGAATATACGTTAGCTCACAAGGGACATGGGATTTATTTGAATACCTCTGCAAAGATTTAGACGAGTGCGCAAATGATTTGATGACCGGAAATCGTTGGGGAACTGTTAGTGGTGGCGCGGTTAAGGATTTTAGAGTGAGCGTTCCAACTGATTCGGATTGGGGTTCAAGCAAATACCTAAAAATATTTGTACGTGAAGGTTGGGGATCGATGCAAAGATCTTTTAATTTAAAATTAATAAACTCTGAAGAAGGAATTTCAGAAAAGTCTTTTACACATGGAAGATCGGAATTCAGGGTAATTTTAATTGAAATTGAAAAAATTAAGAATAAAGCTATTGATATAGCAACATACTCAGATCTTTAATGGCTTTTAACCTGCTCCAAAAAAGAGGACTAAGTTCTCAAGAAGCCGCATCCAGGCTTTTGCAAGACGGAAAAAATATTTTACCTGAAAAGGCTCCGCCAAGCGATCTTTCAATTTTTATTTCTCAGCTAAAAAATCCTTTGGTTTACATATTGCTAATTTCAGCAATCATAACTTTTCTTATCGGAGAGTATGCCGACACGTCCATAATTGTTTTGGCGGTATTTATCAACACTATTTTAGGATTTATTCAGGAAAGAAAAGCAAACAGATCTTTAGACGCGCTCAAAAAAATGATCCATCCTGTAGCGAAAGTGTATAGAGACGGGCAGTTAGTGAGCATAGACACATCCGAGATTGTTGTTGAGGATTTAGTTTTACTTCATCAGGGCGATAGAGTTCCCGCCGACGGAGTTGTGGATGATAGTACACGCTTTTTTGTTAATGAGGCAATGCTGACCGGAGAATCTGTTCCGGTTACAAAAAGTTCGGGGGCTGAAATATATATGGGTACTGTTGTAGTTGGAGGAAACGCATTAATGAAAGTGATTCGGGTAGGAGCGGCTACTGAGATGGGAAAGATAGCAACAAGCGTTATGAATTACAGCCAGGATACGCCTCTTAGACGCCAACTCGCTAAATTTAGTAAATCCTTAACGGTTTTAGTATCCATTTTGGTAGCTGTAGTGTTTTTAATCGGTTTAGTAAAAGGAAAAGAACCTTTTGAAATTTTTACAACCTCCGTTGCTTTGGCAGTTTCGGCAATTCCCGAGGGATTACTTGTGGGACTCACGGTTGTACTTGCAATAGGTATGCAAAAGATTTTAAAGCGTAAGGGGTTAGTGAGAAATTTGGTTTCGGCAGAGACTTTGGGTGGCGTGACGACCATTTGTATGGATAAAACAGGCACATTAACTTTCGGAACCATGTCGGTAGCAGAAACCATTGGCTCGAATGATGAGATAGCTCTGCAGGCGATACTGGCCAATGATATGGACGATCCTATGGTTTTGGGAGCTTTTGAGTGGGCAAAGGGCATAAAACACAATCCCAACGCTCTTTTAGAAGAATTTACGAGAATAGATAGTATCCCGTTTACTTCCAGAGAGATGTATTTCGCCAGTTTGAACAAGCTTAATGATCAGGAATCAACTTTGTACCTTAACGGCGCGCCCGAAGTTCTTTTGAAAAAATGCACTATTGAAAATCAAACGCGCGAAAGAATATTAGCTGAAATCGACCGTCTTTCGGGAGAAGGCAAAAGATTACTGGGCTACATTCGCAAGAAAGTCCCAGCTGATATTAAAGAGATTAAAGACGAACATGTGGAAGGTGGTTTTGAATGGATAGGACTTTTAGGATTTTCGGATCCGGTAAGGCCCGATGTCAAAGTATCTTTGCAGGATGCAGAACGTGCCGGAATAAAATTAATAATAATAACCGGAGACTATGCAAAAACATCTCTTTCGGTCTTAAAACAACTGGATCTTCATATATCGGATCAAAATTTAATATTGGGTGATCAGGTTGCTCAAATGTCTGACGAGGAGTTAAAAAATAGACTCACTTCCAATACAGACATAAAACTATTTGCCCGAACCAAGCCCGATCAAAAACTTAAAATTGTCGAGGCATTAAAAAGTTCAGGAGAAGTAGTAGCTATGATGGGAGATGGAGTAAACGATGCGCCCGCGTTATCAAGATCTGATATAGGAATTGTAGTAGGTGACGCCACTGAGGTTGCAAAAGAAACATCTGATTTAGTTTTACTCGATTCAAGTTTTTCTACTATCATCGCGGCTGTCGAAGAGGGAAGAGGCATTTTTGATAATTTAAGAAAAATAATTTTATATTTATTAAGCGATGGTTTTGAAGAAATAATCTTAGTTATTGCCACACTGATATTTGGTTTACCACTACCCATTTCTGCGGCGCAAATACTTTGGGTAAATTTAATTTCCGACGGTTTTCCTCACTTAGCGCTAACGATGGACCCAAAAGTCAAAGGCATTATGAGTAGACCTCCGCGGTCGCCCAAAGAGCCTTTGGTAGCCAATTGGATGCTTTTAATTATTGGAATAGTCTCAGTGATTGGTGGTTTTTTCGCGTTTGCACTTTATTCGTTTGTGTTGAATACTTCCGGAAATGAAAACCTTGCAAGATCGGTAACCTTTGCAACAGTAGGCATAAACTCCCTCGTATATGTTTTTTCGATCCGCACATTGCGCCAATCCTTTTGGGAAGAAAACATGTTTGAAAATAAATGGTTAGTAGTAGCCGTAATCGGGGGCATATTTTTACAAGTGTTGCCTTTTATAGTTCCGGTGTTTGGTAAATTTTTGGAGCTCGAAGATTTAGGTTTGTATTGGATTCCTGTAATAATCGGCTCACTTTTAATGTTCATATCAATAGAAGTGAGCAAAGAAATTTTTGATAGACTTGAGGCAAGTCACAAAGAGTTAGTTAAAAAGAGCAAAAATAGTAAATTTGATTTAAAATTTTAATATGGACTTAGTTAAAAGAGAATCAGCGCTTTGGTCATATTTAACGTCTGACTTGCGAGAACTAATAGAAGACGGAGAAAGACTTGTTGTATATATAACCAGAGAAGATCAAAAAGGAGATATCAGTGACTTTTCGTTTGCAGTTTTTCCGTTTGCCAAAGCATACGAAGGTTTTTTAAAAAAACTTTTCTTTGATTTAGGGATGATATCTCACGAAGATTATTATGGAGACGAAATAAGAATCGGGAGAATTTTAAATCCAAGATATATAAAAGAGCACAGCAGCGTAGCAAAAAGAATGTTTGGTCACTCTCAAGCCCGCAAAGCACTATCTGAAGAGCTCTGGGAGACCTGGAGAATAGGTCGAAATCGAGTATTCCATTACTTCCCCCATAACTTTAGAAAACTCAGCTACGAAGAAGCTATGGACATTGTATACGAGATTGTAAGGTCTATGACTAAGGCCGTTGATATGTGCGATATAGAGGTTACCAGTTTAGCCGATATTAAGAAGGTCAAATAAGCAGAAAAAACAAAGGGAAGTTGTCCAGCGTTTTTTTTCGCACTAAAATCCCATTTTGCTTTCATCTCAAGCCTCCTTTAGATTGTTGGTATAATCATCCAATGCACAGCATTGTATCAGATCAAAAAAGAGTTGCAGTAGGGTTAAGTGGTGGCGTTGACTCGTCTGTTGCAGCTTATCTTTTAAAAGAACAGGGTTATGATGTTGTAGGCGTTCATTTACAGTGTTGGGATGCTAGGGCGGATGGTTGTAAAGCAGAGGAAGATAGAGCTTATGCTGTAAGAACAGCCGCGCATCTGGGTATTAAATTTGAACATATTGACTACCAAGCCCAATACAAAGACAAAGTCATAGAATATTTTTATAAAGAATATGCATCAGGTAGAACTCCAAATCCCGATGTTATGTGCAACAAAGAGATAAAGTTCGGTTTGTTTTTTGATTGGGCGGTAGAAAATGGATTTGATTACGTTGCAACCGGTCATTACGCAAGAATCTTACACTGCCACGATCAAATCAGTTTGTTAAAAGGGTCAGACCCATCAAAAGACCAGTCGTATTTTTTATATTTACTGGATCAAGAACATCTCGCTAAGACTCTTTTTCCGATTGGAGATATGTACAAAAAAGACGTAAGAGAAATCGCCAAAAACGAGAATTTGCCGGCATTTAACCGCCCGGACAGTACAGGTATCTGTTTTATCGGGGAAGTGGACATCAAAGAGTTTTTAAAACAGAAGTTAAAAGTCGAAAAGGGCAATGTTATAGATATTAACGGCAATGTAATAGGCGAGCACGATGGGGCTTGGTTTTACACAATAGGACAAAGACATGGATTTAAAATTAATAAGTATCAGGGAGTCCCGGTTTACATTATTGATAAGAACAAAGACAAGAATGAGCTAATTGTTGGTTCAGAGAAAGATGCCGAAAAATCAAGCTTTAAAGCCTCTAACTTACACTGGATAAGTGGCACCAAGCCTGCCAACACGAGCGATTTATTTGATTGTGATGTAAGAATTAGGCATTTGGGAAAAATACAACCGGCTAAAGTTAAGATTAATAAATCTAACACGGCTAACATCGATTTATCTGAAAGTATGTTTGCAGTTGCCCCGGGTCAAAGTGTAGTTTTTTACCGTGGTGACGAGGTTTTAGGCGGAGGAATAATTAATTAAGCTCAAATCCCGTCTTTTGAATAACTACCAAGTCTTTAATTATTCCCTTAGTGTCGATCTTAATCATTTGTGTTTGTGTTTCCTCGATGTCTCCGTTTGAAGCCATAGAGCGGAAGTACACAAAATTTACCCCGTCTTTTTCAAGTTTTACTGGTTGTATGTACCTCTCAAGATCGCTTGGTTCGTTTACACTATAGAAAACTTGCACACCCATGTTGTTTTCAAAAGAAATTGTCGGATATGCGCTTAACCAACCGTCATAAATATCAATATCTGACTCCAACGTGGTAACAGGAGCTCCCGAGCTAATTCTTGTTCCAAACATTGCAAACTCGCTCAAATGAGGTATTTGAGAAGTAATTTTGTTTTCAATCAGATCAACAATTGTCGGAAGTAATTGCCATTCGTTTTCAGTTGAGTCGAAATAGTACATACCGAGAGAATCTAATGCTATCTCATCCAAATCTAAGCTATTTAAGTCAAATACAATCTCAAGATCAAAAGGCAGCTTACTTAAGCTTTCGTTTAAATAGTCATACGCTGAAATATAAAGAGAAGTTTGGGGGATATATCTCAAGGTCTGCGGTACAAACTCTTTGTAAGGTATCCCGTTCTTTTCAAAATTGAAAGTGACGTTTTGTTCCGAGTTGTTAGAGATATTTGCGGTCACATTATCAAAAGTCAAAGTTTCGGAGCTGGTTTTTATAGTTTTAGACAGTTTATCGTAAGGGATTTCCCACAAATAAGTGCTTTGTGTACCGTTTAAATTAGCTTGATTTCGTTCCAACGCATATTTAGGCCACGGATCCTGTGTGAAAACTGTTTGCCAGCCAAACGGATCTACATTTCCGTTAGGAAAATCGTCGGAGAAACTCCCGTTAGCGTTAACGTCTTTTGTTACAGAAAGATGTAGATGCGGTCCACTACTTTTACCCGTCATGCCCACTTTTCCAATACTTTGTCCCTTAGAAACTGCTACATTCCCATTGGAATTAGTAGTAATTAAGTCGTTTTTCATCAAGTGCATATAAGTTGATTGAAAGCCATTATCATGCGCAACTTTTATTGAATTTCCGCAGTCTGTGCAGTAATAATAGTTCGCTATACCCGATTCAACTGCGTAAACATTATCTTCATAGTTCATTTTAAAATCCGTGCCGTTGTGTGACGAGTAATATAGCTTAGGGGCTTTTCCGCGAATACCTTTGAAATTTATAATCGTACTGATTGTTGATGGCGGTTCCATAAGATATGAGCCCAAAGTAGGGTATTCGTGATCAAAGTAAGCGGTAATGTTTTCAAAGAGTTCGTTGTTTCTAAAAATGTTCCAGGGAGGCCTGAATGTTCCGATAGTGAGATTCGGGGCAATATTCGAAGTAAACACACCTCTATTATTAAGTAGCGCGAAAATTGAGTTTTGGTCTTTTGTTACAAAACCGAGTTCTAAAATTACACCAATATTTTGTAAACCCGTGCGATCTAAAGTAGGCGAGCCTACAGCAAACTCCACAATGTCTCTTTCGCCGTTTTCAAATAGAACGCCTGCATAGTAAAGATTCCCGAATTTGCTGACGGCTTCGATAGTAGTTCCTTCAAAAATATTTAAACTCTGCCACGTAATTCCCAAATCTTTAGAAAGATACAATCCGTTTCCGCTTATTGAGCCAGCTAAAATAGCCTCCTCATCAACATAAAATTTCCGAATTCCTTTTTCGGCTAATTCCGATACCTCAATCCAAGCGTTGCCACGATCTTTTGTTATATAAACTTTATTTTCGCTTGCCGCTAAGGTAATCTCATCGCTAGAAAAAACCGCGTCAATTTTTGGACCAAACCAGCCGTTTCCTATTTTTTGAACCCAATTGTCCCCTTTGTCGTCTGATACCCACAGACCGTGCACGAAACTTCCAAGGTACAGCGACTCATTGTCTGCAGAGATGGTGTTTACCGAAAATCCCATTCCTTTGTACTCCCATGTTTGACCGTAATCGTTAGAGACGTAAAGCCCGGTTTCATTGTTTATTTTGTAATAGGCAGACGCATAAAGTGTTCCGTTTTTAAATTTTAGGTCAGTTATACCTTTGCTCGGAAGCCCTCCTTTTACCCAATTTTCACCGCCATCCCACGATATAAAAATACCGTTATGTGTCTCAGAGGTGATATTGGAGGTATATTCACCTGCAACCATATTCTTATTTGTTGTTTCGATGGACTTTATGTAATTTGGCAAGACGACTATTTTATTCCAGGAAAAGGCTTGAGCAGAACAATAAACGCCATTAAAAAAAACAAAAGCACAAAAAACAAAAATCCTAACCAGTTTCATAGCACAGTTATATAAAAAACAGACTCGAGTACAACCGCCTAAGCTCTACCTAAAATAGATAATTTCTCTCCACATGATAGAATCAGTAAGAAAAAACTATGATCCAAGAACTAAAAAAATCACTACCGGACCTTAAAGAAGCAGAAATTGAAGGCATTTTGCATATTCTATATTCGGTAGAAAATCTAACAAACTCCGAGCTTATAACCTTAACAGGACTTCCTAAAGAGGTTTTGCGACAGTTTAAATCAAGAATCTCTACTTTACTTAAGGATTCTCAGTCTGAAGAAATCGAGCTAAATACTGATGGGGCCGAGAAATTAAAGAATCTAAACCCACAACCTTATAAATGGACGCTGTTATCGTATGAAACCGATGATGCTAAAAATCTAGTAGAAAAGTTAGACGATGTTAGAAATACATACAAAATTTCGCCCAAAAGAGAACTAGACCAGTTTTTTGCTACAACCGAAACATCCGTGAACAAGGCAATGATTTTAAAAGATAAAGGCGTGGTTACAGGAAAAAGAATCGGGTTAATAGGCGACGATGATCTGGTATCGATCGTTTTAGGTTTAGCCGGTGAAAATTACCAAAATGTGACGGTTGCTGATGTAGACACCGATCTCCTCAAATCAATTTCTAAGATCTCAGGCGACATGGGTATAAGGAATGTTCAAACTATCGAATACAACTGTAAAAACAACGTTCCCAACACTCTGTTTGAAAAATTTGACGTAATTATGACAGATCCGCCCTATACAAAAGCTGGGATCGAATTATTTTTAAACAGAGCCGTCCAGATGCTATCTAAAAGCCCGTCATACGAAGGAAAATACATTCTTCTGTTTTTTGGCAATAGTTTTAAGAGTCCCGAGAAGTATTTGAAAGTTCAGGAGGTGATAAATAAGTTTAACCTGGTAATTGAGGACAGAATTGACAAGTTTTCCAGATATTATGGCGCAGAATCTATCGGAAACGCATCAGCTTTGTATATTTTAAAAACTACAGCATCCACAGAGCCGCTTGCCGAAGAATTACTCTCCAGCACAATTTACACGTATGAAAATCAAAAAGAAGAGAAATTCCCGTTTGTAGACCACGTTGTTATCAAAGTATTTGACGTTCCGGATCAAATTGTTAAATCAAAAGCGCAAATCACAAAGGCAATGGGGGATTTTTGCAACGAGCATAAGCTAAAAGTGGTAGACAACAAGATAACTGAGTTTAAAAACGGCGGTTTGACGCTCACTTTTATATTGGCCAACTCAAATTTAGTGGTTCATACCTGGCCCGAATTTAACGCTGTGCACTTAGATTTGATTACTTGTGCGCCAATTCATAAAAAGTCCTCGATACCTTATAGTATTGAGAAATTCCTAAAATCAGGTAAAATAGAGGCTACCTTTGTCAATTGACGAAGAGAATCTTTGAACGAGTGAAAAGGAGTAAGCTATGAGAACCCAAGATCTGAAGGTTGGGCAAGAAGTAGGCCACATCAAGAACAACCAAGTTCGGCCTGCAAGGTTTAAAATGAAAGACAAGAATGGTAAGTTTTTGTTTGATGTTACAACCAAACTTGGTCCCTTGACCATTACCATTACTGCCACACTTGACGAAGACGCTGTATTGCGGGAAATTGAGCCGATTGCCTGCTGTAGCTAGGTTAGACCCGATCCAAAGCTGCCTGGGGTGTTTTTTTACATATATTTTTTTGTAAACCCTAGGCAGCTCAACTTTTTTTTGAGAAGGAGCAGCATTGTGGATCCAGCAAAGTTAGTCCTTGGAAACGAGTACGAGTATCATGATGGGTCCGGGAAAGTTATCCGAGTACGTTTTACGGACTCAAGTACAGGTTCCCTGACATTTTACGTTTTCGAGACCGTCGGAGTCGATGATGGAAAGCAGATCGTGTTAGCGCCCAGCGATGTTAGGAGTATGATATTTTCTTTGATAGACAGCAACTCCTAGCCTATCTCTTTTAACTACAACCTCGCTGGGAAGTCAACAAAGCAAAAATATACAGCTTTTTATTGACTTCCCGGCACAACCATTTATCCCATTTTTATAATTGACACCCCCATTTTAAATTGATATCTTGCTAATGAAATACATTTAGTGTATACATATATTCTGTTCCGAGTTATTTAGATGATGTAAACATCACGGTATCTTTTGAAATTAAGCGATACCATTTAAAGTGAACAAACTTTCACTTACGCTCTTTGAAATTGAAATATCTGAGCCAAGAAACTTTAAGCACATGTTTTTGTTAATTACTTTGATATTTTGTTTGTCACTTTGTGGCTTTCAAAATAGAAAGAATGTTTTAGTTGAGAATTTGATCCTAGTTCAGGGTGAATGCTAGCGGTGTGCCTAAGATATGCAAGTTGAGCGGTGTTTGCAGCAATGCAAACACAGCGGCGAACGGCTGAGTAACACGGAGGACCCCACCTGTAATTCAGGGATCGCCCCGGGACACTGG
>CAZHAM010000003.1:0-30941 GCA_964530415.1 uncultured Candidatus Saccharibacteria bacterium
TACCATTAAAATTTTAAGAGATTCTTTACGCGGTACTAACTTAGATTGGGGATTTGAAACAGGTTCCGGTTTCTCTTTTAATGATTGCTTTGCTTTATTTGGGACCATACCTAGCAATTCTAACATATAAATTAAATTTAACCCACAAATACAATATGTGACGGGTTAAACCGCCACATAATGTTTTTAGACTAATTAATTTTTCTTACAGAAGAATACTCTGAGCTTCGTTTAACAGCGTACTATCGCCCATTTCCTTGATATCCCTAACAAGCTGTTCCTTAGCCACAACATATAAGCCGTGTACTTCAGATTTTTGGTCGAATATCATGTCTTGTTTAGACAAAACTAGACACAGTTGCGAATCCTCTTCTTTTGAAGGGACTAGCTTCAGAACTCTTTCGTAGTAATCCCTGTCTTCGGGTTTAATGTATACGTGAAGCATTGAGAATGGCCTGATAGGTTTGAATAGTGATAAACCTGCGTTGAGTGTAAAGGCATACTCCACTCCAGAACCTCGTGCGTTTTTATCAACGTTCTGCGCAATGTCCTTTAAACCGCCCAAACCGCTTTTATAGTAATAGATGTTTTGTGTAGGAGCTTTTTCTTTTATTTCCTCAATTTCCTGCACCGGTTCCTGTGTACTTAAACCGCTTATTAGTTCTTCTTGCGGGGCTTTAACATTTACGTCAGCAGTGTCGGAACTTGCAACTTGATTTTCAAGTGCGCCTTCTTCTTCTTTAAATTTTTTCGCAGCTTCTCTGAATTTTGCCAACCAATCTACTTGTTCCTCCTCTTCGGCAGTTTCTACTTTGGGAGATTCCACTGCAGGTTGCTTTTCTTGGGGCTGGAGCTCCTCAACCATTGGCTCTTCTACTGCCGGCTCTACTGTAACTTCAACTTGAGTTACTTCAACTTGCTCTACAACCGGAGTAGTTCGCGGTTGCTTTTCTTCTAAATTTCGGGAAGCGGATTCACCATCAGGATACAAAAAATCTAGTATGTTCTTTTTTGTAAATCTATGACGACCTGTTGCAGTTTTTACTTCTGCACTTAATTTATTTTCTTCTAAGTATCTATACACTGACCTTAAGCTAACTCCTAATATTTCGGCTACTTCCGTAGAAGTATATAATCTTTCTTGTAGTTCAATCATAACATTATGAAATCACGGCTGATATTTCATGTCAAGAGTTGTTTAACGATCTTTAAGACTTTTTAAGTATACTTTAATTGGAAAAAGTGGAAATGCATTTAATACTCTTTTTAGTTTCCAAGGATGTTGAATCATACTAAAAAGCCAGCTTATATGATATTTATATGTAAATATTGGCGGTTTATTTATATATCCTGACAAATAATCGAATGTTCTGCCTATCCCTATTCCAATTTTCGCCGGTATCTTATTGATGTTTCTTTTTATCCATTTTTCTTGAGTGTACTGATTATATGCTACAAATATGAAATCTAGTTGATCAATATTATGTCTATTCATACAATCGTGTATAAATTCTAAGGTTTCTGCGTCATCATTTTCGTTTTTACTGAACTGAGATGTTGAACCAATAATGTTAACATTTGGATACTTTTCTCTTATTTTAGCAGCAGCTAAGTTTGAGATATCAATTTGATCATTTACGTTTCTTCCTAACCAATCTTTAGGCCAACCTCCCAGAAAAAATATTGAGTAATTCTTTTCATGTGACAATTTGCATATTTTTTCAGTAAGTTCTACTCCTGTCACCGTTTCTTCTAAACTGTTAGGTTCTGTCAGGGACATAAACCCAACTTTTAATCCTTCGAATAGGTACCTAATGGGGTTTTTCTTTAGCGGCTTAACTGTATCGATATATTTTTTTGCCATCAGTACACCGGATCCGTCGGGCACAGATAAAAACGACTCATTAATTATATGTTTAAAATCCGCGTGCTTATTGGCTAATAAAATAAATTCAGGGTTTGTAGTACAAATATAGGTTGGCGGTAAATCTTCTAATAATCTTTTCTCAATTAACGCCACAGTCTCATCGCAGGTTAGTCCAAAATCAATTTTTACACTCAAAATTTCATCTGTGTAATGATTTCCCATATTATCTTTTGATCATACTCCTGTTAAAAATATCAAAGTTTTCTATCGCTCTGCCTAATCCTTTTACCACACATAATAAGGGATCATCGGCAACGTGTGCGGCAACTCCCGTATACCCGGATATATACTTATCAAGGTTTCTGAGTAAAGCTGTGCCTCCACTAAGAACAATTCCTTTATCAATAATATCTGAGGACAGCTCAGGTGGTGTTTTTTCTAATACGTTTTTAATTGCAAGCCCGATCTGGCTTAAAGGTTGAATTAAACAAGAAGCTATTTCGGTGGAAGATAATGAGACAGTCCTAGGAAAACCTGATATTGAATCGCGTCCTTTTACCTCTAAACTGATTTCTCTGGCAAGCGGGGTAGCTGATCCGATTTGAATTTTTACCTGTTCCGCTGTCGTGTCCCCTATTACTAAACCGTACTGTCTTCTAATATATGAGGTAATTATTTCATCCAAAGCATTACCACCAATTCTTATACTTCCATGAACAACCATTCCGTATAAAGAAACTATCGCTATTTCTGTTGTACCTCCCCCAATATTTACAATCATATTGCCTGAAGGCTCCCCTACCGGCAAACCTGCTCCAATAGCAGCGGCTAAAGGTTCGGGGATTAGATAAGCTGTTTTTGCACCTGCTGAATAGGCCGCTTCAAGAACTGCCCTTGCTTCAACTGAGGTAGCACCGGCCGGAATTGAAATAACTACATCGGGCTTAATAAATCTGTACTGCCCCATAATTTTATTTATAAAGTATCTTAAGAGTGCTTCAGTAACAACATAATCGGCTATAACCCCATCTTTGAGCGGGCGCGTTGCTGTAATGTTCTCCGGTGTTTTCCCAAGCATTTCTCTAGCCTCGTTTCCTACAGCCAACACACGCTCATCATCTACAGAAACCGCGACTACAGTGGGTTCTTTTAACACAATACCTTTTCCCGACACATAAACTACGGAATTGGCAGTACCAAGGTCGATTGCTATTTTCTTGCCAAGCATGCGTACATAATATCATTATTCTGGTAAAATGGATTTATGCAGAAGATTAAATTATTCTTACAAACATTTTTGACCATTATCCTCATTATCGGCATAACAACGGCACTTTATTTATATACCTCCGGATATAGATTGGAGAAAGGTGAAGAGGAAACAATAGACTTAACTCAAACGGGTATGGTGAGTGCAAAGTCTATTCCAGAAGGTGCCAGTGTGTACCTTGATGATGAATTGCGAACGGCTACAAACGACACGATTTCCGGAATTGACCCAGGAACTCACAAATTAAGAATAGTGAAAAAAGGCTTTGTTGAATGGGAAAAGGATATTGAAATATTTGCCGAACTTGTAACCGACATTACTGCTGTAATGGTCTCTCAAAGCCCTAGAATTGAACCTCTGACCAATACAGGTGCCAAACTTCCAAGCGTGTCACCCTCGTTAAATAAAATCGCTTATTTTTCTGAAGATATCGAACAACCCGGAATATGGGTAATTCCGTTGAGTGGTGCCGGTTTAAATTTATTTCGATCAAACCCAGCAGTTGCTATTGAGGACACACGATTTACAAAATACTCCCAGGGTAAAAACATTGAATGGTCAACAAACGAAAATATGCTCTTAATTGAGGGTAATAACAGCGTGTTTTATCTTGTAGATCTTCAGACTAACACAGCTGAAACAACTTCGACACCGGAGGCAGTAAGAATTACCTGGAAAGAAGAGCTGACTCAAAAAAGAATGGACTTTCTTGAAAAATTAGATGTCCGCCAAGAGATGGAACAAACAGCAATGTCAGATAAAACATTGTGGGCACCAGATGAAAAAAAGTTTTTATACACAGTGCAAAACGGCGATCAACTTGAATATAGGGTTTACAATATGGAATCACCTCTTCCTGTGGGAGAGAAAATTGATACCTTAGCTTTTACTAGAAACGTAAACGATCCCCAGCCAAATATCACATGGTACTCTGATAGTTTTCACTTAATACTTTCAGAAGGAAATATCAACGATGAAAAGAGAGGTACCGTAAGCATAATCAGAATTGACGGCACTAACCAAACGGAAATTTATAACAATACGCTGTTCTCTGAAAAAGCCTTCAGCGCACCAGGCGGAGATAAAGTTATAATACTCACCTCCTTTAAGTCAGGGGAACAAACAGATCTTTATACTGTTAGCATAAGATAAAGATTTTACTCAGCGAGCTCTGGATCGTTATAATTTATAAGCCTAGCCGTAATCACCATTCTATTTAAAGTCGTTCCAGGAGGATCGCATGTTTGAAGGGTTAAAATAGGCTCAATAACAGGTCTGGATATCGGATAAGTGTTCCATCCTTTATAAACTTCCTTGCCAACTACCTCATAAATGAAATGCTTTTCATTGTAAAACAGGTGAATTTTATCTTTATTTTCGAGCTTTCTAAGAAGATTAAATACCGTGGAATATTTCCCCATATCCCAAAAGTTCAGCGAAGCGTGTGCAAATAGATACACGTTTCCGGGTTTTGTTGACGGGTAATCAGAGGTTAAGGCGTGCGCGATCCCCTCTTTTAAAGCTTCGTTATATTTTTTTGGATCTGTGACAGAAACATTTGCAACAACCGGAGCGTTTATTCCAATTTTTTCTACTATTATAGAGAAATCTTTGTTTACGGGAGAGATAATTGTCGGGGTTGCGGATAACAGTCCGCCGAAAACGCTTCCCTGTCCTCCCCCAGCTTGGTTGTCTAAACTTAGGTTATCGCTCAAAATAATTTGCTTATTACCTGAAACTTTAAGTGAATACCACAGTTCGCTCAGTAAAATTGGGCCAAAAGTAATCAGTAGAATTACAATTCCAGTTGAAATTAAAATCGAGGGCAGAACTTTAAAATACAATATCTTTAACTTTTTAATCTTCACCCTCTAAGTATAGTAGTCGCGGACGCAAATATAAAGAATGCCAGTCTATGAAAATAGTTTTACGGGGAACATATTACTAAAATGTCTTACGAGTGTGGTTTCTTGTTGGTATAAAAATGAATAACTTATTTTCTGGAATTATGAAATTTGGAATTTATTTTAATCTCGACGAACACGTATTTCGCAGTTTTAATTGAAAGTATATGAAAATAATGGTCGGGGTGACAGGACTCGAACCTGCGGCCTCGCGAACCCGAATCGCGCGCTCTAAGCCAACTGAGCTACACCCCGAAACTGCAATTTATGGTGCCCCCAGCAGGAATTGAACCTGCATTTCAGACTTAGGAGGTCCGCGTTCTGTCCGTTGAACTATGAGGGCTAAATGGCGGAGGGAGAGGGATTCGAACCCTCGATAGCCTTGCGGCTATAGTGGTTTTCAAGACCACCGCACTAGACCACTATGCGATCCCTCCACAGTTCAAAGTAAATTCAAGTGATATTATAGCAATAAATCTATGGAGTTTAATAAGAGTATAGATCTTCGTGTACTCTTCTGTACGGGAGTATCTCTTCGGGTTTAAACCAAAGCTTTATTTCTTCTTTAGCTTCTTCTTCTGTTCCGGATGCGTGTACAAGGTTGTAAACGGTTCGACTTTTCTTATTTGCGTATATAGCTGAATCAAGCGAAAAATCCCCCCTTATGGTACCGGGCAATGCTTTAACAGGAATTGTCTCTCCTGTGATACTTCTCACTCTCTCAACGGCGTGTACGCCCTCAAGAACCACAGCTAGAACCGGACCGGACATCAAAAATTCAGCATTCCATTTTTTAACTATTTCGCCAACTTCTAAAGGATCTACAGTTCCAACATTTGCCATTAAATCTACGCCATATTTCTCACAATCATCGATTGTTCTCTGCCCGACTTTCAATTTCCATTCATTCGAATCCGGATAATGCCTGGTGGCGAGGTCTAGATCTGCCTGGACAAGTTTGACACCGACAATCTTAAGACCTGAACGTTCAAATCTGTGGATAATTTCGCCTAAAATTCCTCTTTTTACTGCATCGGGCTTTAAAAGCACTAAAGTCTGTTGAACCATATAAAATTTATATCAAAATAAAAATTGAAGGTCTATGGCTAAATTTTGATCTTTTCTACACTAAAAGTGCTGTCGGTATAGATTGATAAGATCTCAAAGTTTGGCCCATCTAAATTTCTACTCTTATTAACGGCTCCTGTAACAAAATGGAGCAGTTCCGGTTTAGTTTCGTCTTCGTTTTGACTAAATAAGTGCTGGTCGGCAGCAATAACTGCTCTTACGTCAAAACCGCGAATCAAATTTAATAATTCGTTAGCCTGGCTTCTAACTTCTGGGACTTCTTCGCCATCTGAGTAACCCATTATCACCCTGCTAACCGGGTGGTATAAAGGCTGAGCTAAAAGCACAAAATCGGCGTTCTTTACTTCCCGGGTAAACCAATCGAGATCGCTTTGGGTGAGAGAGGTAAAGTTTTTGCTGTTATCAAAAAGAACAAATTTAAAAGTTCCTATATTTACTATCTGATTTCTTAAATCGAATACCTCAGCAAAGTATTCTTCGGCAGGTTTTTTATCTTCAACAGAGTCTGCCAAATCGTGATCGCCCGGTAAGATATAATACTCAAGCTCAGCATCATCTAACACTTTCTTTCCTTCTCGTAGGGCAGGCAAATCTCCATAATTAGTTAGATCGCCAAGAAAAAATACGGTTTCGGCTCCGAACTCTTTCGCTTTCAAAAGCGCTTCTCTCAAAGATTCAAAATCGTCTTCGCTATCTGCAATTAATGCTAGTTTAAAAGCAATTTCCTTACCTTCTGTTTGCGCACTTGACGAGTCTGAATATTCGGCTTGATCAATGTTTTCCGATTCTAATGTCGAAGCGGAATCAGAAGCTGTAAGGTGTACAGAAGTCTCGTTTATTCTTTGTGCAAAAATACCGGCTACCCTACCCGCCTGCTCCTCGTCTATGTTTAGTTTGGATAATAGTGGTCGGGCTAATTTTGCGAGTTTAACAGGGTCCATACTGTATAAACTACGTACTGTAACTGAAATTCCAAGTACAAAAGCCGTTAGGATGACGACTGAGATTAACGATCTAAATAACCGTTTAAAGATGTTATTCCTGTTCGAATTTTTTGTAGCTTTAGCCATAGTGATATCTTATTACTACATAATATTATACGTTTTTACACAGGGATCCGCACCTTACCAACAAATCCCCAAGTTCTACATTTTTTCAACTGTTGATATGCCTAGCAAATACAAGGAATTTCTGAGTACCTGCATAAATGAGATTGAAAGCGCTAATCTAAACTCTTTTTCTTGCTTAGTTTGCGCATTATTTATAGGAAGTTCGTTATAAAAGGAATTATATTTCTGAGAAAGATTAATTGCATAATTGGCAACGATATGGGGAGATAAAAACTTAGCCGACTCAAATGCTATATATGGAAACTTGAGCATTTCTACCAATAATGCCCTCTCTTTAGGGTGTAAGTTTTCGTGGGACAGTCCTTCGTAAAGATCGGGCTTACTTAAATCGCTTCTCAATCCGCTTTTTTCTACAACCGAATTTGCTCTTGCGTATGAATACAGTAAATATGGTCCCGTATCACCATTAAAATCAAGTGATTTAACCGGATCGTATACAACATCATCGCCGACGTGTTTTCTTAAAATGCTAAATTTCAAAGATGAGACTGCAACCTTAGTAGAAATATCGTCCAATTCTTTTTCTGTAAACTTACTATCCTGCTTTGTCATTATTTTTTTAATCTCACCTTTGAGGCTATCTAATAGCTCTTCTGCAGATATTACTTTGCCGGTTCTTGAAGACATTTTTCCACCTACAAGTTTCATTACTCCATGCCCAAAATGTTTTGTTTTACTCGAAAGTTCCGGATTTATTAGTTCGAGTGCTTTTAAGACTACCTTAAAGTATTCGTCGATTTCATTGGCAGTTATTATGTAAGAAAGATCGTATTTATTATCTTTGTATTTCATAAAAGCCAAACCAAGATCTTTTGCCTCATATGTAGGAAGTTTTTGTGAATTCATAAATACTCGTGTGTGCAATCCATATTTCTCTCCCCTAAACACTACTGCCCCATCGCTCTCTTCGAAAATACCTTTTTGTAAGTACTCGTTAACTATTTTGGCACCAAACTCACCAACCGAACTCTCAAAGTAATAATCATCGAATTTTGTCCCCAGAATTGAGTAAATCTCTTCAAAGTAAGCTAGACTCCACTCTCTTCCTTTAGAGTAAATTTCGCTGATAAGTTCAACATCAAATTTGGGTTCTCCGTTCAAAAAACTTTTGTAATCAATTTGTTTTTCAAAACCGTCTTTTTTACCTAAGTATTCTTGAGCAACCACATAAATCAAAATATTGAGATCCTTGATTTCTTGGGCACTTTCGGGATCGGATTCGTACCTTTCTGCGCCAAAGGCATAAGATTTCCCCAAATAAGTAACTCTATCCTTTAATGCCACTTTCTCTAAATCATCAATAGATTGGCCGCCTAACTTCATTAATTGCATAAACCCCCAGATTGTCTTTGCAACATGCAAACCAACGTCACCTTCGTAGTTTAATCTAAGCAAATCGGCTCCTTGAAATTGAATTATTCTTGCGATAGACTCCCCTATGGTGTTGCTCATCAGGTGACCAATATGAATAAGTTTAAAAGGGTTTGGATCTGTAAATTCTACTAGAGTCTTTTTATTTAAGTACAAATTGTCAAATGCAAAATCCTTTGTAAATCTGGATGACCCATAATAACTATCAGATATATTGACTTCGTTGAGTAACTTTGTTAACCAGCTATCAGGTAGATAGAAGTTAATATAACCAGGAGCTACTGTTTCTATGCGGTCGATGATATTAGCACTTTCATCGGTACTGATATACTCGTCTAACCTATAACTCAATTTTTTAGCAACTTCCATAGGCGATTGCTTAAATAATTTGGCGAGTTGCATACAAACTGACGTTGACAAATCTCCATGATTTTCGACATCAGAAAATTCTACAGCGACTTCATTCGATTGAGCTGGGAACTCTGCTTCAATCGCGGATTTTATTAAATTGGATATGTAATGTTTAATGTCCATATTTTTAAATTTAGTTGATATAACGCATAATAACACCTATTTATTCAAGTTTAAAGATAATATTACCTTCGGAATCGGTTCTTAACATTATACAGTCGCTTTTTTCAAAAAAATCGATCGCCTTTTGGTCCGGGTGACCGTAAGTGTTACCTTGACCAACAGAAATTACACAATACTTTGGGTTTAGGTAATTATACAAACCTGTGTGTAATCCGTTAACTGCTCCGTGATGTGGAACTTTTAAAATCTCCAGCTCTCCGTCGATAACCCCTGCAAAAAATTCTTTACTGTTCTTTAAAATTATTTCCAAAACTTCGACTTCGGCGTCTCCGGTTAACAGTATTTCGAAATCATGATAATCGATCAAAATTACAATCGACTCATAATTTGGGTTTTGTACAATTAAATTTCGATATTCCCAATCCGGCCATAAAATATATAGAGTCATATCCCCTAATGAAAGAGAGTCACCAGCTTGAATAGTTAAAATTTGATATCCGGAATTATTTAAGTCGCGAACAAAATTGGTAACCAATTTCGAGTCATACTTAAGATCGTTAAAAAACAGCTTTTTAAAAGTGCATCTTTTTAGTAATTTTGTAAAACCAAACAAATGATCAGAATGCGGGTGTGAAACAAATATATAGTCCAAACTACAAAACGGAAAAAATTTAACCGAGTCCATAAAATAATTTGCAGACAAATCCGGACCTCCATCAACAAAGATTGTTGAATTTAAATATTCGATCAGTATGGAGTCCCCTTGTCCGACATCAATAAAATTAATCACCGGAACATTTTCATCATTGTACATAAATAAGGGCGTCACTACATACACTGTATAAAAGATAATCGGAATGAGTAAATAACTAACTCGCATTAAAATCCTTATATGACAGACGAAGCGTTATTAAACCCAAAATAACATACATAACAATAAGGTGAATATGTGTGATATCTACGGATATAGTTGATAAAAGAGGTATAGAAAGAATTTCAACAGATTTGGTGAAAATAAACGTAAAAGGATAAATAATCAGCATAATCAATTTGGCTAATGTTGTATTAATAAATGATGACAAAGAGAATACAAAACCCAATATTGTAATTGTCGGGACAGTCCACAATACCAAACCGTTGATAATTAGGCTAATCAAACTGACGCTTTTTGTCACATATAGAATTAATGGCAGTACAAATATCTGAGCTGATAATGAAATACTAAAATCCTCAACAAAGAAATTTTTTATCTTTAAAATTCTTTCTAAATTAGATTGAATGGGTGTACTTATCATAATTATTCCTAAAGTTGCTAGTGAGCTAAGTTGAAAACTTAAACTTAAAATGTAACAAGGAAATATCGCAGAGATTAAACACACTGACAAAAGGAGCGTTCTCAAGGTTCCAAACTTTTGACCAATGCCTGCCGAAGCCCCTGAAAAAATACTCATGACCCACGCTCTTACAACAGGCGGATTAAATCCTGCGAGTAATGCGTAGATTAGTGTACAAAATATGACAATTAGAATGTTTCTACCGCTATATTTCGATCCGAGAATTCCAATTAAACTTGCGTAAACCAAACTTATATTAAATCCTGAAACCACTACAACATGAACCGTACCCGATCTTTTAAGTGTATCTTTAAACTTCGGAAGTTGATCAAAATTATCTATCCCCAGAACCATTCCCAAAACCAACTCGGCGTGGGGACTGGGCATAAAGCTGTACACAGAGTCTGAGAGTTTATAGTGTATTTTTGAAATATACGGCCCGATCACGGGTAATTCCTGCGTATTTAGCTCAATATTCCGACATGACTCTATGCTATTTTGCGTAAAATAGTACCATATACGTACGGTTACAAGACACGCTAAAAGCAGCGTCCCGAGATAGAATCTTATGTAATTCCGTAATTTCGGATTAAAACTCAATCTCACTTTTAAATTTATCCAAAGTTGATTTTGAAATACCCGACCTATCCGCAAGGTCCTCAAAATTTTCAAACGGGCGGTTGTCTAGAATCTTTTGTGAATAAACTTCCCCTATTCCTGTAAGTTCCATGAGCGCATCTTTACCTGAGGTATTTATATTCACTAAACCCTTAGAATTCTTACCACTTTCCCCAGCATCGTCTTCGTACACATCATCTTCTCCCCCACTATCTTCTGTTTCCTCATGTAAATCTGAGTCCGATTCGCTGCTTTCGTTAATTTTTGGGGTATATAACTCCTCGGGATTAATCGGATCGACGCTTATCTTACCCGGGCTGAGATTATAAAATGCGATTTCCCATTCAAACGGTATGTAAAGTTTTTGCGATACACCTAATTTTTTTGACAAATCTAGTGACCGGGATAGCCACCCCTCTGAACCAGATTCTAAAACTCCCCCCCCAAGAAGAAGTGCGTCCGCCACTATATCATTTTGATGGAGTTTATATACACCGGGAGAGTTAACAGCACCGGATAAATCCACATAAATCTCACCGTTAACATCGTCCCGCAAGTTACTTGTGTCTTCACTTTCACTAATATTTTCGACAATCTGAACGCTGGATTCCTTGTAAAACCTTGCCAAAAAAACTCCGGCACAGACACCGATAAACAAAGTCACAAGAGTGTACCAAATTACTCTTTCTCTCAATTCAGTCTTAACTTTCTCAATAAGCTGAAAGTTCATTACAAAAGATAACCACGTTCGAAAGGAAAAATTAACAGTCAAAGTTCTATTTACAATAGAGTTAGCCAATTAATTAACGCATATTTACCGCTAAGTTAACTCAAAGAGAGCTTGGTTTACATGACTGCAGGACCTATTCGCAAGTATTCACCGCATATTTACCGCATTGGGGAGAAACAAAAAGATATCTTATTTGCTTTATATTGCGGAAACAAGAAATTGTTAACTAAACAGTCTAATCTTCCAAAGCTTTAACTAGAATATCCCTAAAGGCCTCGTTTTTCTTTAAATCTTTGAGTAAATTTACAAATTTTAATTCATTAAGCTTGTAATATACTTCTCTACCCTTTTTGTCATTGCGCAAAAAACCTAATGAAGCCAAAACTCTCAAATGATGAGAGGCTAAGTTTTCTTCGACATTAAGCTTATCCGCGACTTGACTAACGTTTCTTTGACCTTCGCTTAAGAATTTTAATATTTTGATTCTGTTTTTATCAGAAAAGGCTTTCGCCACCTTTGTAACTAACATATATGCAATATACAACAAAGGTTATTACAATTCAATACACATAAATAACTATCAATGCAAGTAAAGTTATTTTTAGTAATTATATTGTGGATCTAAGGTCAATATTCTATATTGGAGCGCTTCCAGCACGCTACTCTCGCCAATTTGGTGTTCTCCTGCAAGGTCAGAGATTGTGCGCGATACTTTAACTATTTTGAAAAAAGATCTATTTGATATCTGAATTTTTGAAGTAGCCTTTTTTAAAATCTGTAAAGCTTCCGGTTTTATATTTGAAAACAACTTTACTTCCTCAAAGCCTAAGTCAGAATTAGTAGAGATTTGATTTATCCCCTTGTAGCGACTTCTCTGTATCTCTCTAGCACTCAGCACGTTTTTTTTAATCTGGTCAATATTTGAGTCATTAAAATTTCTGAAATCAGCTAATCTCGCGATTTCTACCTGATCTATATGAACATGCATGTCAATCCTATCCAGTATCGGGCCGGATAATTTTTCGGTGTATCTTTTAACAACTTTCGGCGAACAGCCGCACCTGTTAGTCCCGAGATACCCGCAAGGACATGGGTTACAACCAGCTAATAAAGTGAAACTAGAAGGAAATCTATAGCTATTATTGAGCCTGGAGATATTAATAAACTTGTCCTCCAGTGGCTGTCTTAAAGCTTCTAGAGTCCTTTTTGGAAATTCATTTATTTCGTCTAGGAACAGTATCCCTCTATGCGCCAGAGTAATCTCTCCCGGAACCGGTGGATTCCCTCCCCCAACCATGCTTACATACGAAGTTGTGTGATGAGGATTCCTAAAAGGTCTTGTCTTTGTATATTCGTTAGAATTTTTTAACAAACCCACAGAAGAATAAATTTTTGATACCTCGATGGATTCACTTTCTTCCAAATCCGGTAAGATCTCGGCAATTGATTTAGCCAAATACGTTTTGCCACTCCCGGGAGGACCGTAAAAAAGAAGGTTATGTCCTCCCGCAGCAGAGATTTCCAGAGCTCTTTTAGCATTTTCCTGTCCGATAATGTTGCTAAAGGTATATCTTTCAACCGGTTCAACCGAACTTTCTGCAGCATCATCCGCAATAGATTGCGAAAATACTTGGTCATCCCCGGATTTAAGGTAACCAATTAATTCACTAAGATTGTTAACACCAAAAACCTGCATATCTGATTTATTAAATCTTGATACTTCGTTTGTGCTGCTTGCGGGAATAAACACCTTTTTATACCCACGTTCCTTTGCAAATAAACACAATAAAAATACTCCGTTTGTGTACCTCAACTCTCCGTTTAAAGAAAGTTCACCATAAAAAATCCAATCTTTGGGCACTTCTATGGAGTTTGTCGCGCAATACAAGCCAATGGCAATAGGTAAATCGAAACACGAGCCCGTCTTTTGGAGATCAGCGGGAGCTAAATTAACTACGATTTTTTTATTTGGAAAATTCAAGTTCGCGTTAGCAAACGCCGATTTGATTCTGAGTTTGCTCTCTTCAACAGACTTGGAGGCTAGGCCAACAATATCAAAACGCGGGATTCCACGCGAAGTCAAAGTAACTTCAACATCCACATCTACTGTTTCTAAACCTTTTATTAATATGGATTTAGTTGCGATTATCACATAACCTCCCTCCCACCTCCGCAATGATTCCCTTAATCAGCATCTCCGACAATAATTGATTTAACTTATAAACGGGTATATCTGAATTTTCATAGATTTTGTTTTTATAAATGCCGTTTTTTGGAATAAGTTTTAAAATTTGCTCATATTCTGATCCATCATTTTGTATAAGTTTGTCATAGTATTCATTTATCTGATTAACATCGTGGAGCGGAATTGCATACTCTCCTATTAATTTATTGCACCCAAAAGAAACTTTATTAAAAATACTTCCCGGCACTGCGTACACTTCCCTTCCGAATTTATGTGAAAAGTTTGCTGTGATTATCGCGCCGCTTCTAAACCCTGCCTCGATAACAATCAGTATTTTTGACATACCTGCAATTATTCTGTTTCGTTTTGGGAAAGACCAAATCTTAGGTTTAGCACTCCCCGGAAATTCTGATAAAACCCAGCCACCAATTTGTAACAATTTGTCATAAAGAGGTGTCTGCTCGACCGGATGCACTATGTCAATTCCACATGGCATAACAGCAACTGTATGAAAATTGTATTCAATTGCTTTTTTATGCGCGTAGGCATCGACTCCGTACATAAAACCCGATACAATGCTTATATTAGCAACGTTTAACTCGGAAAATAGCTTATCTAACACCTGCTCACCATACTTACTCATACTTCTGGTTCCTACTATACCTAAAGTGTTTTGAGTTAATTTTTGAGTTAAATTTCCCTTAATAAAGATATTTTTAGGAGGAGAAGAGATTTTACTCAGATGTGTAGGATAGTAATAGTCACCAATTTTTACACTTTGAGAATAATAGTTTAAATTCATATTTTAAAAATAGCTAAAATTGCTGTCATATCAATAACGCGAATTCTATTTTCGATAGATACTTTTTTGATCTGGTATAATCGGAATTAAGTTAACAACTTTACTAATCACTGCCTAAAAACAATAAATATATGGAAGAATTAATAGAGCTAGAAAATCTTATAGAAGAAGCAAAGAAACGGGGCGTAGATTTCGGTAAAGGTGATCCATACAACCGCCTTAGATACTACACAAAAATTGGGTGGCTGCCTCACATGACCAGAAAAAAGGACAGCGATGGGGATATTAGCGGTCACTACCCTATTTGGGTACTTGAACGACTCGTGGAAATTGAAAAACTAAAATCTGAAGGAGCATCAAACGATTTTATTGAAAAAAAACTCAAAATTACAAGCAAGTGGCATAACGTTTTAGATTTTTTAAAGTCTAAAGAGACTAGAAATCAGGCACTTACAACTTTGATAGTTTTTGTTGTTGGATTAATACTTTTAAGCGAGCTTGGTGTTATAAAACTCGGACAAAGTAAATCTCAACTTATAGAGCAACAGATAAACCAGATTCCAAATCAGATTATTAGCTCGGGCACTTCATTTATTCCCAGGGGACAAAGAAAAGTATATGTAAAGGAAGAGAACGTTACTTCTACATCTAAAATTTACGTTACATTTACACAAGACTATGCCCCAGCGGTTAGATATTGGACCGAAAGCATTAACGAATTTGACGGCTTTGGTGTTGTTTTAGACGCACCTTCTGCGACAAACGTAGAATTTAACTGGTGGATCAGCAACTAAGTTTCGACTTGTTTATATTGTTGCTACGCATTTCCCGTAATGAGAATTCAGTCTTGACACTTTAATCAAATGGGTCTTTAATTAATTAATGTCCGAGACAAATAACAATCATATATTTTTAGAAAAAATTTCAAGATACTTAGTTATGTTAGTGGCGTTTTTGATGCCGCTTTTCTTTTTGCCAACAACCACAGAATTTTTTCAGTTTAACAAACTGGCGTTATTAACAATTTCCACAATTCTGCTTTTAGTTGTATGGGCATTTAGAATTATTGCCGGTCAAAGAATGGAACTAACCAAATCGGTTATCGATCTTCCTCTTCTCGCCTTTACCGGTGTAACAATTTTGTCTACGATTTTTTCGTTAAACAAAGACTTAAGCCTGTACGGAGGTCAAGGAAGGTGGTTCCCGAGTCTATTTGGTGTATTAACTCTTGTTACCTTTTATTACACAACTACCCCTCTATTAAAAAGCAGGGAAATAATCAAAAGCATATTGGTTGCATTTACCCTAAGTAATACGATCTCGACACTCATCGCTTTACTCGGGTACTACGGAGTTTATTTAGGAGGAGAAGTTTACTTTAGAACAGCTAATTTTACTCTTACAGGATCAGTTACCACTACCCTTTTTATGGCTGCTCTATCTTTAGTTACAGCGATACTTCTTAGCGCTAACGAAGAAAATATGATCTCTAAAGTTATGCTTAATGTATCGGTGATTATAAACTTCTTTTTTATTGCACTATTAAATCAACTAATTGGGTGGGCTGCTTTAGGAGTTGGGGTGATCTCGATATTCTTTTTCTTTGATATATCCAAGATAATAAAGGATAAATTTAGCACATTGATAATTGGAGGGGCTGTTGTCGCGATTGTCTTAATAAATATCCTACCTGCAACCAGATCAGTGATTTTAAACGAAAACTATCCGGCAGAAGTTACTCTTCCTATAAGAGACAGCTGGATTGTTTCCACGTCCGTGATTCAAACATACCCTTTGTTAGCAACCGGGCCCTCAACATTTCAGCTTAATTTCCCAAGATATAGATCCATTGGGCTAAACGCAGGAACAAATTGGGGTGTTAGATACGACAAACCTTATAACGAACTATTCAACATTATGGCTTCGCTAGGTATTGTTGGAACTGCAGTTGCAATCTACTTCTCGGTCAAACTTATCAAGCTTGCGGCAGCAAATTCCAAGAACTCCAACGACGAATCTGGACTCTCGGGAGTACTAAGCGTTGCATTAATTATGACCGTAGCCGGTTTCTTATTCACATATGCAACTGTTTTAAACACATTTACCCTATTCTTGATACTCTCGCTCTTAGTGGCTAATCACGTACTAACTCAAAGCGAAAGTAAACTCTCAGAAAATGTATTGATATCTTTTTCTTCATTTACTGCTATAACCTCTATAGGAAATGCAGGAGCTATCAAGAAAGAGTATCTGCATTTAATTGTCGCTGCACCAATGCTCTTAATTGCAGCTTACGCAGGTTTTACCTTCTACAAACTGTATGCAGGAGAATTTTATATGAGGCAGTCGATAATTGCAGCACTCAATAATCAAGGCGCATCAACATACGAGCTTCAAGGAAAGGCTATAAACATCAGCTCACAGAGAGATTCTTACCACACAGCATACGCCCAAACAAACCTGGCACTTGCAAACTTGCTTGCAGCCAAACCAGATCTTACTGACGAAGAAAAAGCGACAATTCAAACTTTAATCGCGCAATCGATTAGAAGCTCTAGAGTCGCCACAGAAGTTGTAAGTCCTCTAAATGTACGCAACTGGGAAACGAGAGCTCTAGTATACAAGAGCTTGCTTGGAGTTGCACAGAATGCCGGAGAATGGGCAGTTTCTTCTTACAACGCTGCTATCCAGCTTGATCCTACTAACCCTGCATTAAGACTTGATCTGGGAAACATCTACTTCAACACAGGTGATTACTTAACTGCTGCTAACTACTTTAGACAATCGGTAAATCTAAAACCTGATTATGCAAATGCACACTATAATTTTGCACAGGCTTTGCTTAAACTAAATGACTACACAAACGCAAAAAGAGAACTTGAAACTACAAAGGGATTAATTCCACAAGGTTCTGAGGATTTCAAAAGAGTTGAGCAAGAGATTGCTGCAATAAATACAATGCCTGAAGTTGCGGGTATAGCTTCAGATAAGCCAACCGTGGAAGAAATAGCAGGTCCAGAACGAGCAGTACAAAACGCAACACAAGAGCCTCTCACAAATCCTGGCGAAGCGCAAAATACTACTAACCAGAATTTAGATCTCGATGCTCTCCCCCCAAGGGAAAGAGGGACAACCCAAGAACAACAAAATACTACGCCAAGCGCTACTCAACCAGCAAATAACTAAAAGCATAAAGGAGCCTCCCGCAAGGGAGGCTCTTTCGTTTAAGTTGATATATAAAATGATTGGTGGACCGTAGACGCTCGCTTAGTACGTTCAACAGAAACAGAACCTCCACTTCGTTACACTCAGTGAAGAACCTGTTTCTGGTGGACCGTACCGGACTCGAACCGGTGACCTCTTCCATGCCATGGAAGCGCGCTACCAGCTACGCTAACGGCCCACATTTACACCTAACAGAACTAATATGGCAAAAGCCATTATATTAGTTTAACGCTCTTTTTCCAAGACTGTCTCTATATCAAATATTATCTTTTTGTTGGGAAGGTTATCCGGTTTAAATAACTTGGTATGGGTTACCTCTTCGTAAACTTTTTTCTCGGGAAGTTTGTCTATTGTATTCATAATTTGTAGGCCAAGCTCTTCTATCCCCTCACCTGTTACTGCTGAGATACCAAGAGGTTCTATTTTAATTTTTGAAAATGCTTTTTTAATTTTTGAAAAATTTTCTTTTACTTCGGTTATGTCTATTTTATTAATTACTAAAATTTCGAGTTTCTCGCTTAGCCCGTTCCCGTAAGCTTCTAGCTCGTCTCTTATCACTCTATAGTCGTTTATGACTTTTTGTGCCAAATCGCTGTCTTCTTCCTTTACCTCTCCCAAACTACCCACAGGATCAATTATATGAACCACGATGCGCGTTCTTTCTATATGCCTTAGAAATTCATCCCCAAGGCCTTTGCCGCCGGAGGCACCTTCTATTAGACCGGGAATATCTGAAATAACAATATCTTTACCGTTTCTTAATCTATAAACACCAAGATTAGGACTTAAAGTCGTAAAAGGATAATCAGCAACTTTAGCGTTTGCGTGAGTCATAGAATTTAAAAGCGTGCTCTTTCCCGCGTTTGGAAGTCCAACTAAACCAACATCAGCAACAAGCTTGATTTCGAGCTTGATTAATTTTTCTTCGCCTTTTACGCCTGGTGTGTACTGATAAGGGGTTTGATTTGTGGAACTTCTGAATCTAAAATTTCCTTTACCGCCTTTACCTCCCCGGGCAAGAATTATATTTTTTGAGTGCTCGGTCAGATCAGCAACCACAGTCTCCTGACCTTCTCTAATTTCATAAACAATTGTGCCAACCGGAACTTTGATAACAAGGTCTTCTCCGTCCCCGCCACTCATCTTTTTTTTACCCCCGGGCTCCCCGTCTTGAGCTGAATAATTTGGCTTTGATCTAAAATCAATTAAGGTAGCCATATTTTGATCGGCTAAAAAGCTAACACTCCCACCTTTACCACCGTCTCCTCCGTCTGGACCACCTTTTGGAATGTACTTTTCTCTTCTAAAAGAGACTTTTCCATCCCCACCGTCACCACCTTTAATTTTAATTTGTGCAATATCAATCATTTTTTAATTAGCGTAATTTAACGGATTCTGAGCAATCCCATTATACTGAACCATAAAGTGGACATGGGCTCCGGTTGAACGCCCGGTGCTACCCATTGATCCCATAATCTGGCCTCTGGAAACTTGCTGGCCATATCCTACATCAATTCTACTCATATGTCCGTATATTGTTTGATAACCGTTACCGTGGTCGACTCTAACGTGAAGTCCCAACCCCCAAGGATCCCATCCTGCTCTAACAACTGTTCCTCCCGAGCAGGAAAAAATCGGCGGCATTCCACCTCCCCATGGAGTCGCTATATCAACCCCGTTATGATACCAGGAAAAGTATTGGGTGATGATTCTAACAGTTGTTGGCCAAACACAAAAGTTTTTGCTCGCTTTAGCTTCTCCCGAAGCCATGCTCGAAGGAATAAAAGGAGATACGGGTATATACGGGATCACGGGTTCCGGCACTTTAGCACCGGGTATAACAAGTTCTGTTCCTACAGCTAAAGTCGATGTATCTAAAATGTAATTAAAGTCCGCAATTGCCTGAGAAGGTACATCGTATTTTTTGGCAATTGAAGCTAGTGAATCTCCTTTTTCAACCTCGTGAACCAATCCCGAAGCCGGAGGAATAACAACTTCCTGCCCTACTTTTAATATGCTCGAATCGGTCAAACTGTTTACGTATTTTAACGCGTCGATTGAGACTTTAAATTTTTCGCCTATAGAAGATAATGTTTCTCCGCCCTCTACATTATATTTTAACGGCTGAGTTCTTTTACGAATATCAGGAATAGTGGTTGTTGCAACATTTTTTGGCGGAATAATATCGCTCGTACTCGCTAAATAGTCGGCGCTTACTTCTCGGTTCACTAACAAAGTGGAACTATTAAAAACTTCTCCTACAACAAAAACTAAAAAGGCGACGCTCATTACTACGGTCGTGGCAATCGGTCTTCCCAGCCTACCCCTGGACCAGATCAATTTCCTTATTAAAACTGACTTAGCTTTATTTGGTAGAGATACAATCGCGAATAATATCAAAGAAACGGCTTTAAACAACAGCTGGATCCGCTTAATCAGGTATGAATAAAAAGTCCTAAAAAATACGGACCAAGTGTTAAAAAACTGTTCGATTTTGTTGCGTCCTCCGGGCCTAAACCCTTCGAAGCTAAGCTGAAAGAACCTCTTAGATTTCGGACGTTTTATGGTAAAAAGCATCGCTTATAATTGGGCTAAACATCATTTTACAGCCTTTACATGTATACTCAAAACGGCGTAAATTCGCTTTTAAGATGCCTTATGAAGGGTCTCGAGAAAGTCTCTGTTATTCTTAGTCTTTTTTAGCCTATCGATTACGAGCTCTGTTGCTTCTTTGTCACCCAATAAATCGATCATTCTTCTAAGCCTAAATACTTCTTCGAGAGTGGCTTTATCAAGCAAAACTTCCTCGTGTCTTGTACCGCTGCTTTTAATGTCAATTGAAGGGAATATTCTTCTTTCTGCTAATCCCCTGTCTAATCTAAGCTCCATATTACCGGTACCTTTAAACTCTTCGAAAATTACATCGTCCATACGGGAACCTGTGTCGACTAAAGCTGTAGCGATAATAGTTAAACTTCCGCCTTCTTCAAGATTTCTGGCTGCGCCAAAAAAGTGTTTTGCAGGATACAATGCAGCTGGGTCGAATCCACCTGTCAGTGTTCTTCCAGAAGGAGGTGCTACCATATTGTAGGCTCTTGCAAGCCTAGTCAATGAGTCCATTAAGATAACAACGTCTTTACCCTGCTCAGCTAATCTTTTTGCTCTTTCGAGGCATAATTCTGAAATTCTTGTTTGATCTTCTGCTTTTTCGTCAAAGTTACTTGCGTAAACATCTCCTTTTACACTTCTGGAAAAATGGGTTACTTCTTCGGGTCTTTCGCCGATTAGAGCAACAAGTAATACAATGTCTGGATAATTTTCTGTGATTCCGTTAGCAATATCCCTCAATAACCATGTTTTACCGGCTTTGGGAGGTGCAACTAACATAGCTCTCTGCCCTCTTCCGATTGGTGATATTAAATCGATAATCCTGGCGGACATAGCTTCTTGAGTTGTTTCTAATTTGATCCATTCATTAGGGAATACAGGTGTTAATTCAGAAAACTTTGGTCTTCTTTTTGCTTTTTCAGGGTCAACGCCTTCTACAAATTCTACTTTTAATAGAGAGAGGTATCTTTCACCTTCTTTTGGGGGTCTGGCATATCCTGAAACTAAATCGCCCATTCTTAAACTAAATCTTCTAATTTGTGATTGGCTTATATAAACGTCTCTCGGCATATCGTCTTCCCAATCTTTTTTACCGTTTTGTCTAATTACTCCATAGTCGGGCAATACTTCAAGCAACCCCTTTATAGGCATAACGTCACCTGTGTAATAACCTGTCTCGGTTGGAATTTTTGCTTTTACAGTTTTTGAATCAGAGTATCCGTTTCTTGAACCTCCGGAATAATTTCTGTTATCAGTTCTCCGTTGAGGACTGCTATCGCTGTTACTTTGAGTTAAATTAGAACCATTTACCGGAAAGTCTGCCGGCTGTGCTGTAACTGGCTGAGCTGTAACTTGAGGAACTGACTGAACCACAGACTGATCTGTGTCGTCAATAATATCCTGAATTTGTATATCTTTCTTTTTTATTGGCATATTTTTTTATTTATAATTTGATATCAAGAGTGGAATTTTGAGTTTATTCATAAATACAATGAATCTCTAATTTCCTAAAGCCGAGAGATAGCCACTGCCCCGAGCTACCTCCCGGCCCCAGGACTCGTTTACTTAAACAAGGCCTAAGCAGTTACATAATTTCAGAATCTGCAGAGACAAGCTCCCCCTTCACTACAAGTCTTTTATCGTAAGTTGACATTCCGGGCAACCAAACGCCTCCACAAGTTATCAAAGTGATGGTGCTTTTTGAATCGTCACTTTGTAAAACATCTAATCTTTGAGGGTCTTGGATGCTGACAAAAAAAACGTCACTAACTTGGTAGACAAAGGTTTTACTATACTTGTCCGTAACTGAAACTTTATCACCAACAGCTACATTTTTCAACTGCCAAAAGGCAGCGGGTCTTGCACTACTATCATCGTAATGTCCGTTGATTATAAGATTTCCTTGTTCACCAGGATGAGCGCTCTTCCAGTACCAACCGGCTTCGTTCCAATTTTTGGGTGTTTCCATAGATCCGTCATTTGCTACTCCTACTACAGTAACAGAAGCATTTAAACCTAAGGACTCGATTGTTATGTTTTCGGGATCGATATATAAAGGCACTAACTGTTCTTCAAAAATCGAGACTTGGGGTGTTTCTTTAATTTCTGATGCTGTTTCATCTGAGGCTAAGGTCTCGGTTTTGTTAAAAATCTCCCAACTTCTGGCAAATGCGAAAAGGTCTTTATCTCGGCTCATATACATCGAGCTCATAAATAAGGACACAGGAACAATAGCTATTACCAACAAACCCAAAGGTTTGTTTACTAAAAGATCATTTAAAAATAGTTTTAGTCTGCTAGATATACTCATTTTTGTTATTGTGTCCGGAAATTAACTTTAAAACTTTTGGACCGGAGACAGAATAGTCGCGTAAGGCGATAGCCAAACCCAACTATTCTGTGCCCAGCCCAAAAGCATAAGCTTTTGGGGCTTGGGTAAATTAATTAGTTAAATGATTTTTTGCTCTTTGTGATTAGAGCACCGGTTGAGATCAAGGCTAATCCTAAAAGGGATAAACCTGTTGATGCACCAGTCTTAGGTAATTCACTTACCTCTTCGTTTGACCAGCAAACTGAAGCGTCTGAAGAACCTTCAAAGTCGCCGTCCCAGTAGAGTTTAGCTTTGTTTGTTGCACAATCGCTAAAGTCATCGTCATCGTCTAAGATATCTTCGTCTAACTCGACTCTGATCTTAAACTCTTTTGTTTCACCGGGCTCAAAGTCATCCCAGTATTCGGTCAAACCAGATCCACCGATTCTTTCCAACTCGTCAGGAAGGTTGTCTTCCATCTTCATGTTGTCAAAATCGACGTCACGTTCATCACTGCTTAAGTTTTTGACTCTTATTCTAAATTCAATGTATTTATCTTTTTCATCCTTATCGGTTAAATCGATATGTACTTTGTCTTCCCAAGAATCATCGCCTTCTAATCTAACTTCTTTTTCTATACTAAAGCTCTTGTTTAAATAGCAGGTTTCCCCACCGCCATAGTTAGACTCACAAATGTCTTTTGCGTAAACATTTGATTTAGATACAATAACAGCAACTACTACTAAAGAAGCGGCTATTATTATTTTGGCTAAGTTTTTATTTTGTTTCATATATAATCCCCAAATCACAGGCAATTCTCTATATTACTCAGAAAAATGTATGCAATTTTGGCAGGAAATAATTTTGATTTATAGCCTTAATATAAATAAAAAAGGCAAATAAAACCAGGTCTAATCGACCTAACTCAAAAGATTATACCTTATAGTAGTGGTTGTGTCAACACTATGGGACTGATATATTAAGACAGGTTTTAGGTTGATATTATAGGCTAAAATTGGACATATACTGAGTACTTATATTACTTAAACAGCTGTTTTAATATGTTTTCGAGGGCTCAGCATAGTGAGTATTTAAATTGACCAATTACGTGCTATGGGGTATAATCGGCGGTAACGGATGATTGTGCCGAATCTTTTTTTTGAGAGAATACGGAGGTTTTCATGAAACAACACAATGGACGTATCGCGGTTTTTTTCTTAATGATGGTGATGGTCGCTTTGGCTTTGGCATTCTTTGCCACAAACACAAAAGCCGACATCATAATCCCCGAGGGTTGCCCCACATACAACGTATCGGAGAGCGCCTCTCCAATCATTGAATCGTGGTCGATTGAAGAGGATCCGTGCCTGGCACTGGTCTTTGACACACCCGGAACAATGAATATTACCGGAGGCTGGGTTTTCATACCGGACGTAACGTTGGATCGCTTCGTAGGATCTGAAACAATTAGCACCGTTCTGGAAACCTATGTAAACCCAAACGAACTAGCAGCCCAAATCTCCCCACTTTCTACAACTGTTGCTGGCGGGGAAACCTGGATACTGCGCCCAAACAAGAATGAGTTTGGATCCGAAATTGGGTTTTGGTGGAATTTTGAGGTCGAAGAACCTACGCCAACCCCGATCCCCACTCCAGAACCACCTTCAATGTTCCAGGTCTATATGCCATTGATCGTTGAAAATCAACAAAGCATACAGACATTCGAGGTAGAAGAAGGGGGCTCAGAACAAATTTTCTCGTATGTTTGGGGAAGTGTAGTTCCTAGCTCCAAGGTTTGCGTCAATCTCAAGTTCGAAAACATTGGGGCTGGTGAAAACGCGATACTTACCCGGGGTTGGTACTTCGGACAACTAACGTCCCTCACCCTGGAAGTCAACGGACAACCCGTTGAGATAACCGGAATTGAACAACCTGGCGAATTAGCCTGGCAAATCCCGGAAACTTCTTTACCAACCGTCCAAAACGCGCAAATTTGCGTACAAGCGGATGGAAATTCGGCAGAAATCGGATTGGTGGTAAGGTTCCCCAACTAGACTTCTGCCAACAGGCCCCCGGCTGTACAATGCAAAAAATAACGCTTCGCCATCAGGCAAAAGCTAAAAATATGCAAAGTACACCGGGGGTCATTCGTTTTCAGTTCGTTTCCCATTCTTTATGACATTTTTTATCCCAACTACTACATCCAACAAGCTCAAATGATGCTAAAATTTACATATGAAAAAGCATCTGCCCTACGCTATTGTGAGTATTGTTTTGGTTGTCTTTTTCTCAATCATAGGCTACATAGTTTTTCAGCCGGGATATATTTACCACACAGATGTTACTGACAGTTTTTACGTAACGGATCTTCCGGATAAATACTTACTCACGTATAACGATTCCACCGGAGATTCTCTGGCTGAAAAGTCGCGTATTCCAATTTTTTACTTTACTTACACTGTTTTTAAAGGCTTGAGCTTTATCGGGCTGGACGATTCTTACTACGTTAAGACTAAGATATATCTTTTGGTTGCGTTCACTCTTGTTAGTTTCGTCTACTTTATTCAAAAGTTTTTGCAGTTTATTGCCAAAAATTCAAATATCGAGGGTGATTGGTCTAGTGAAAAATCTAAAGAAAACACCGAGAGGATAATCTTGTTCTCCTCCATTATCGGAGCGTTCTACTATGTGCTAAATTTTTGGTTTACTAATCGAATTATGCATTTTGGTTTGTTTTTTACTACTGTCACTGTTCCGGGATTTTTTTACTTTTTGTACACTTTTCTCTTCGACTCGAGCACTAATGTTAAAAAACTCGTCTATCTGGTTATTTTTGCGATGGTTTTTACGGGCACTCCTCACACTATTCTCTTTCAAGCGGTGCTTACCGCAATTATTTTTGCCACTTTTCTGATTAACAAAAATTTTACGGCTAAACAAAAGCTCTTTAAATTTGTATGCATTATTGGGTTCTGGGTTCTATATACCATTGCAAATTCCTACTGGATTCTTCCCTATCTAAACTCTTACTCAGCTCCCGATGCGGTTTTAAGCGAGACAATTATTAACTTGATTGGCAAGTACGCGGGTGTAGAAAACAGCATTAGGCTGATGGGCTATTGGCTTACGGATCCGAGTGCGTATTTTGTAGGACCGTTTAAGCCTCTTCAGAACTTGCTGGCACTCTTGCCTCCAATTATGATTACCGGAATAATTGCGTTTTTGTTTAAGAGGCAAAGAGGGCTTTCTGTTCTTTTAGCTTTTATGGCTGTTACGGGAGTGCTTCTGTCTACCTCGGGTGCATTCACTAACTCAATTTACTTTTACTTAATGTTTAGATCTCCGGTTAAAAACTTCGGGTGGCTTTTTAGAGAATACGATAAATTTGGTTTACTAATAGCATTCACCTACTCTCTTGGATTTAGTTTAGCTTTTTACTTAATTTATAAATATCAAAAAAAATTATTAATGGTTTTTATTCCGCTGATTGCAATTGTGCTTTTATCTAACTCTGGATTCTTTTATTCAACGCTAATTAAAAAATATACACCTGAGAAAATTCCAGACGATTTTTTTAAGGTTGTTGAGATACTAAAAACTGATAAGGAACCTGCCAACACTCTTTGGTACCCCGGAGCTTCAAAGCCTTTTTGGGCGTCAAACGAAGAGGTGCGGTTTGTCTTTACAAACTTGATCTCACCTATTCCAACGATTACGACGCGTTCTGACATGATAAATTACGCGGAATATTTATTTAAGAATGAAAATATAAATGCTGTTAACCTAGGCGAAGCTTTGGATCTTGTAGGGGTAAAATATCTAGTACTGCGTAACGATGAGCTTATATTTAACAGTATAAGGCTCTCAGAGGCTCTCAGCGGGCAGTCTTCGATGAAATTGGTATATCAGGGCGAGACACTCACAATCTACGAAAATAGAGACTTCACGGGCTTAGTCAAGTTTTATGATCAATCGATAGTTACTAACACTGGATTGGGTATTTTAAAAGATAAAAATATTCCGTTTGCTATTCATGGGAGGACTTTTTACAACTTTACCGACAAACCCAGCTTATTTACCGCTCAAAATAATCTGAATTACATAAAAGATTATCAGTATATTGATATAGCCATAAATGAATATGAAAACAAATTTATTTACCCCTTCGACTACTCCACTAAAAAGGAAGACGGAATTCCGGGATATTGGAAAATCGGTTCTTTAGAAAACTTAAATCACGCCGAAACCGATTTCTTTTTAAGTAATTTAGGTTTTCAAATAGAACAGTTTGATTACGGCCACGGAATCGTCATATCACGCGAGGGCCTCCAAAAAATAAGTGACAGAGATTTGTTCGACAAAGAATACGACATCACTTTTTCACAACACCAGAATATGACAAAAAAGGACAGTTCCTGGTACTACACCTCTAAACCCGAGGACTTTATTTATTACTGGAATATTGTTAGAAGCGATACATTTGATGTTGAAAATGTCAAAGCCCTTGAGGTTAGAATGAGGGGAAATATTGATGATGACTTTATACCTCACTTTAAGATCTACACATACGATAAGGACTACAAACTTTTAGGCACAAGCTTTTTATATTTGGATTTTAAAAACAATGTCTCGAGCGTTATCAAAATTCCAAAAGATGCCAAATTTGCTGACTTTAGTGTTTGGACAATTTCAACCTCAGGCTCTTCATACAACTACGATCTAAGGAATTTGTCGATTAAAGACATTAGCAATAATGTGAAGCCGTCCGAACTTTCATTTGATACAAGAAGCAGATGTGAGGGCGATTGCAAGCTATACGCTCGGGTGCTAAAAAGCAACTTGGGCAAGGAAATCTCAGTTCGTGTAAACGGCAAAGAATTTTTAATAAACTCTGAGGAACCGGGTATTGTTGAGGGTGAAAATGTGTTTTATCCGGATGCGAGGTTTAAATGGCTTGAAGTTAGCGACATAAAATTAGATCCTGTAAACAAAGTTAATATGAGAATAATTAACAACGAGGGTTTTAACTCTATTAACGCCTTCGTGTTTTTATCTACCGAGGAAGTATCAAAGTTAAATAGCAAAATAACCGAAATTGAAGGTGACTTTCCGGCTTACTCCCCCTTGTATCAAAGGCCGTATATATCGATAAAAGAAATCAATCCTACAAAATATGAAGTTAAAATTGAGGGTTCCAGAAATCAAAAAGGAGTTATTGCTTTTGCTAAACCTTACAGCAAAAACTGGAAACTTATCGGATCCCGTTCCGAAAGCGACATTGTTAATGGGTACATTCCTGGTTGGCAGATAGAGAATTTAAAAGACGGCACTTACATTATCGAGCACAACCCTCAAAAATACTTTGCTTACGGTTCTATCGTTTCGATAATGATATTGGCTGAGCTTATTATTTATTTGACGTTTGATAAAGTAGTGAGAGATTCTGCTCGTAAGTCCAATTCCCAAGGGTAGACTTTATCCGACATCAGATCTTTTTGCTTAAACTGTCTCTCGATTAAAGTTTTGAATACTTTGACAGAAACGTTCCATGAAAACATGTTTGACCAGCTCTGGCAGTTAACTCCCATTTGTTTGCGAGCTTTGGGAGTCTCGATTAAATATCTAAGTTTAAGGTAAAAATCATTTTCGTCGTCGGCTAAAAACCCGGTCTGGCCGTTACGAATTGAGTCTCTAACACCAGGAACATCGAATCCTACCGCAGGAGTTGCGCAAGATGCTGCCTCGATTATAGTAATCCCCCAACCTTCTTTCATGGAAGGCATTACAAAAACCCAAGCCTTTTGCATTAATTCCCATTTTTTGTTGTCCGATACAAAACCTAAAAACTCAATATTTTTTTCGACGTTTAATTTTTTGGCATATTTTTGGAGCTCGTCGATGTGATCCCCTGCTCCGGATACATACATTTTAATTTTGGGGTACAGCGAGGTAAGTTTGGACAACGCTGTGATAGCAATTTCAATTCGCTTGTATGCCTTTACGCGTCCGTGGTACAAAAGAACCGGAGTTTCGGATTTGGCAAATTTATGGCCAGTTTTTGCAGGAATCGAGTTATAAGCCAAATAAATTAATCTGTCTAAAAACCCCACTCTTTTCAGCTCGCTCATTGTTGAAGGCGACACTGTGACAATTGGAACTTTTCGGTAAGCAAAAGGCATAATAAAAGATTCAATAATGTAACCGACTACGGCAATCGGAAATGAAAATTGTTTAAACCACTGCCCTTTGTGCATATGGTGCAAAATCATAATCTTGGGTTTAAATGCGTAAAGTGGTGTAAAAAAAGGAATTCCGTTTTCGACATCTATGACAAAGTCCACGTTGGATGAAAAATAAGTAATGTAATAGTAAAAAGCCCAAAAATAAACGGTTAAAAATCCCCCGCGTCTTATAATGTTTACCCCGTCAATAATGTCTGTGTAATTTAAGTTGCTAGGTTTTGAAGTAAAAACCGTCACCTCATACTGCTTCACCAGGCGTTTAGCTATTTCGTGAACATAAACTTCGGAGCCGCCCATTTCGGGGTGCTTAAGATCACGCCAGGCGTAAATAAGAATGTGCTTTCTGCCCTTTTTCGCGGGTGTTATTTCCAGTTTAAAAAACTTTACAATCGCTGTTTTGAGACTGTAAAACGTTTGAAGTCGTTTCAAAATTGCAAACTCTAAGGGTAGATGAATAATGGCTTCATACAAAGAAAACTTTGACCCCTCTTTTTCTTTCCAAATAACCGGAATGTCTAAAACGCGTAAATTGAGGTATTTTGCCAAAAGCAAAAGGTTCACGTCAAAAGCCCAACCAGTACTTGTTAGCTTAGCCGAAATTTGTTTAGCAGCATCTTTTGTAAAAATTTTCACACCGCATTGAGTGTCGATGTATTTTAAGTCGAATAAGGTTTTAACATAAAAGTTGTAAATGGCACTAACTAACCGTCGTCTGATAGTCATGGCCGTTCTGCTTGTATCTCTCCTGCCTATTACCCCATCAAGCCACGAAGTTTCGGAAATAAAAGAGTAAAGTTTTGATACCTCTGTTGGAGGAATGGCCCCGTCAGCGTCTACAAAACCGATATAGTCGCCGGTCGCGTTAATAAACCCGAGCGCAACCGCACCCCCCTTCCCCGAGGCATAATGAGTTTCGATTTTTTTTATAAAAGGATATTTCTTAGAATAGTCATCAACGATTTTCGCAGTTTTATCTGTTGAATTATTTACAACAACCAAAATCTCGATTGAAAGTTCTTTTTTTCGCGCGTCAAAATAGGACCCGTAAACGTTTAGGGTCTTAGAAATTCGTTTTTCTTCATTTTTTGCAGGAAGAACAATTGATAGATTGGGCATTGGATTAATTGTAGTGGAAATATGTGTAAGTTAAAATGTTGTTTTTGTTGTTTTTGAGTGTGGGAATAAATTTTAGGATGTGGGAATGCTATAGAAACGAAAGCGCCGCCAGTAAGTAAGATTCAAAGTATAAATTACCTTTGTATTTTACAAAACTGGCGGCACATTGATTCCGGTTATTTCCGGTGGGAGAAAAATTACTTCTGGGTGGCAAGCCACTCAGCGTATTCTTCCTCATTAATAACATCCCCGAAGGCCTCTTCCGAAGGGAAGAAAGTCATTTCTTCGATCGGCAGGAATTCGCCGGTCAAGCTTCGGGTGTAAAACGTACGGTCAGAAACCACTGCAGCGGTGACACCATCGTTCACGCCCAGTTTCGCGTCGTCCTTCGCTTCAAAGTAAATAAACGCGCCGGGATTAACTTCCCCTAGATAAACCTCATAGAGATTTTGGGGCAGTTGCTCTCCAGCAAGTTCAACGCTGTGAGAACGTAGGGCCAACTGGTGGTTTGCGCTTAGCTCTGCCACAGATTCAGCTGTAATAGCCTGAACATCCAGTAAAGGCAGCAGGTCGTAAGCCTTGTCAGCTTCTGTACAGTAGATAACC
>CAZHAM010000003.1:30951-32790 GCA_964530415.1 uncultured Candidatus Saccharibacteria bacterium
CTGGAACTGCGCGATGCAGGGTTACGCTGGGATAGCTTTCAGAAAAGTAAAAGAAAGCGATTCCAATGTCGCCGTTATCGCGAACTGCAGAGCGTCCGGGCATCAATTGCGGCAGAGCTTGACGTACATTGCCGGCCTGATCCCAGTCACCATTTTCCCACTTTGCGCGTAGATCGGTGCATGAGGGAAGGTCAGATGCCTCGTCAGCAGATTGAGCCAAATCGGCAACCACGACTTCTTCGTTCGTCGCCTCATTTTCAGTGACAGGTACCACCTCATTTTCAGCAGGAACGATTTCGGCAACCACAACTTCTTCGGTTGCTACAAGTGCAGGTTCGACGTCTAGTTCAAGTGCCAAGGCCTCGGTGGCCACGGGCTGATCCGCGCGAACTAGCGTTGTGCGAATGTTACCGAGGGCATAAGAACCTCCAATTCCACATAACGCCACTACAACTAGCACGGCCAAAATCACGATCGGCAAATATTCACGGTTACTCTTTGTCTTCATCTCATATTCTCCTTACTTGGGTAAAGTACCTGCAGGGGCATCCAAAAGATTGTCGATATAGTCTTTTATACGGGTGCCTAAGCCGGCATTGACAGGTTGATTGACAACGGTATTGACCTTGGCGGGGGTATTGGCATTGACAGGTTGATTGACAACGGTATTGACCTTGGCGGGGGGTACTACCTCGCTTTCAAAGGACCAGTCGGCATACTTCTCTGTCGTTGGGTGACCGGGATAATTTCGCCTCAGATGAGCTCCCAGGGCATCGGTAACTCGAATGGACTGTTTCTTATCGACAGTTACACCCGGGATACTCAAACCCCTCAGATCTCCGTTTTGAGCGAAAACAGCATCGGAAAGAGTTCCGACATTGGACAGCCCAAGAAGTGGTAATTCGCGCCAATCCTCCTCAGTTAGTCCGGAAATATCACGGATCTTCACTTCGTACAGATTTGCTGGAACTTTAGTCACCTGAACACGTGGTTTCATATCTGCCTCCTATTTCCTATTCTGATTTATCAAAGATCTTTGTTCGAAATTCATCGAAACAAAACAAAAGAAACACAAATATTTCCTTTATCCTGTTCCCATAAAATCTGATTAATTGGTTATAAAGTAAAAAAACTTATAATTTGATCGCATTGATCATATAAGTAACGTTTCGCGAATTCTACAATAGTATTTTGACTGTGTCAAGTACTATAGGGTGTAAAAACAAGCAAATCACACGGATAGTTCTAAAGTACAACTTTTCGCAAACCTTCCTCAACAACCTGCTGAAGGGTCATATCGTGCTGTACCCCGTATACTTGCGCCAGTTTTTTTAGGGTTTTGTCTATTAACAAGGTAGTTTTCACTCTTTCGTGCGAGCTTTTAAACTCTATTTTATAAACTTGTTTTGTATTTTGTGTGTTGGTTTTTTTCATATTTCGGTATATTAATCACTTATCCCCACTTTTAAAAGTTATCCACACCTGAATTTAACAATTTCGATAACTTATAGGGTACGACGTAAATGTCTACTAAATGGATTAAACCATATAACCATATATATGTAAAGATGTATAAAGCACTAATCTATATTGATATTAGAAGTGTTTTGATATGAACAAGCAACGAAATTTGTAAAAGATTCTAATTAACGTCTCTGGTTAAACAAGTTGAAATATTATACCTTAGGTACATTGCATACTTCGTCTGTCCAGAAGTATGGACTTATTGAGATTCTCACGAGTCTCAAACGAAAAAACGCCCTGCAGTTGCCGCTTTTTACGTCGCCTCTTGTGGAGCGTTTTTTTTATTGTTTCATTAAAATTCACAAAAAGAAAAAA
>CAZHAM010000004.1:0-21975 GCA_964530415.1 uncultured Candidatus Saccharibacteria bacterium
GCTTTTGGGTTGGGAATGTTTTGAGCCTGTGGATGGCATAAAAATGTACGCATATTTTTTCCCGCTTAAATTTGCGAGTATGATAAAAATCCCAAAACCGAAAAATTTTAATATCGAAGATCTCAAAAAGATTGAGGAGCAAGCAAAAAAAATCAAAGCGTTGTTTATTAAAATTGAGCCCCACCAGTTTCAGGAAACAGATTTTTTATTGGCAAACGGCTATTCACAAACTAGCATGAGTTACAGCGCGCCGGCCACTTTGTTGATTGATCTTACTAAGTCTGAAGATGAACTTTGGGAGGCTTTGTCAAAGAGTGGAAAATATGGAGTGAGGCGCGCGAGAAGGGAAGGTTCTATTGTAAAAACTTATGTGGCTCCCGACAAAGAAAAAGTTGCGGAATTTCATAAAATTTATTTAGAAACGGGTAAGAATGGTAAATTTTTTGTCCGAAATATTAACGACTTATCGCATAAAATTGAAGCTTTTTGCAAAAAATCCTATTTGCTTTTGGGGTATGACGGAAAAAATATTTTAAGCGGGGGAAAGCATTTTATTGCAAACGAGGAAACAGTATTTTATGTTGACGGCGCGACAAGCGATTACGGCAGGCATAACAGGGTTGGTTTTGATTTAACTTGGAGATCTATCTTGTATTTTAAAAGTCTCGGTTACAAAATTATGGATCTCGAGGGTATGTTTGATGAGCGTTTTTATGAGGAGACAAAAGATTGGAAGGGTTTTACAGAGTTTAAATTAAAATTTGGTGCTGAATCGCTTAGATTTCCTAAACCTTGGGTTAAGTTTTTAAATCCTATTTTCGGTCTTTTGGTTAAAGTGTTTAAGCTAGAAATTTAGCAACCCTCAATTAAATTCCTTTTTTTGCATAGGGGCATATTTCTCGGTAGTCGCACCATTCGCAGTGTTTACCCGGTGTTGCGGTGAATTCTCCTGATTTTATTTTTGATACTATTTCTACGACTTCCGCTTTTTTTTCATCGAGTTGAACTTGGGTGCGGGTAGTAGAGATTTTATCTCCCGATTCAACAAAATAATACGTTAGTTTTTTTGGATCCATTTTTAATGCTTCTTTCACACCTATTGCATAAAAAGAAACCTGCGCGTCTTTATCAACTTCTTTCTGATTTTTTGGAGTACCTGTTTTATAATCAATAATTTCAACTCCGCCATCGGGCAAAGGGTCGATTCTGTCGATTTTTCCGTAAAATTTAGTTCCGTTTATATAAACATTAAAACTTTTTTCTAATCCTATTGGTAAAACTTCTGATGATTTGTTTTCTTCGTAATATCTTTCTAATAATTTCTTTCCGTCATCAAATCTTAGTTTTCTGTGTTTATCGCTTTCGTAGCCAAGAGGCTGCCAATATTTTTCATAAATAGTTAATAATTCGTCAATGCCTACAGATTCGTTAAACGCGAGTCTTTGATGAAATTCCTTTAATGTATCGTGAATTGTTATTCCAAAACTCAACGCATAACTGGGTTTAGTCGGAATGCTCAAAATATATTTGTATTTATACTGAAGAGGGCACGTCTGGTACATATCTATTTGCGAGTAGCTTAAAAATTTTGGAACAAAATCGTTAATTTTATTTGCGGACGGATCTCTAAATCCTCCTTCAGCGCCAAACAAACCAACTTGTCTATTCTCGTTTTTCATTTCGTCTTGCGACACTTCCAAAATCGGCAGACCAGTTTCTTCTAAAAATCCGCTTGGGTGTTTGTCTCTTTTTCCACCATAATTATTTGCCAAAGTGAAATACAAATATTTTTTTGCACGTGTGGCAGCCACATAAAACAATCGCCTTTCTTCCTGAATATGCTCATCTCCCGTCGGCAAAGTTTCTTTAATCAATGAATCGGGGATCATAATAACGTCTTTTTGATTGCGTGTCGGAAATCTGTCCGAAACAGTATTTACCAAAAAAACAACCGGAAATTCTAAACCCTTTGACGCGTGTACGGTCAATAAATTCACAGTGTCGATATCCTCAAACTCAGCCTGTGCAGGATTATCACCGGCCTCAATTGTTAAATCAAAGTAATCAACCATGTCAATTAATGTGGGAATCTCTTTTGTTTCTGAGTGATAGCTAAACTCAAATGATTGGATTTTCTTTAAAAATATATCCAAATTTTTTATGCTCAACTGATTTTCTACAGTTTCCTCACTTGTAAAAGGCTCCAAATAATTTACCGCTTTCACTAAACTAAACACAAGTTCCGCAGGCGTCATTTTTGTAATATTTTTTTGGGCGGTTTCGATTAGTGCTACTAAAGTTTGAATTTGTGTATTATCGCTTTTTTTGACCAGTTCCCATAAATCTACTTTTTCAATTCTTGATGACGACAAGAGGGCAGAGATTTCCTCATAGTCTATGTGTAAGGCTTCGATGTTTAATACTCGGTACAAACTTATCGCGTCTCCGGGATTAATTACAACTCTGGCGCAGGCTAAAACGTCTCTTACCTCATCTCTATCGTAAAGTCCGCGATTACCGACCAGTTGATAAGGAACACCATTTCGTCTTAATGCCATTACAAACGCATCTAAATGATTGTTTGCTCTTGCTAAAATTGCGATGTCTTTAAATGTATACTGCGGTTCAGTTCCCAAAATCTCAAATATTTTCGAAATAACAAAATCCACCTCATCTTCTAAAGTTTCCAGTTTTACAATTTTTGGTGTTTCTCCTTTTTCGGAAAGTTCGCTGACAAGTTGTTTTGAAATATTAAGTTTTGACTCTAAAGTATCGGGATTATTGTTCTGAATTAATTTATAAGCAGGATCCAATATCTTTTGTGTGGATCTGTAGTTTTGGATCAAAGTGACCATTTCGGCTTTGGGATAGTCTTTCATAAAGTCCAAAATGTTTGAAACGGCGGCTCCTCTAAATTTATATATTGACTGAGAATCGTCGCCTACAACAATTAAACTTCTGTTTCCCATACTTTCAGGGCAGAGCTTTTTAATCAAAATATATTGAGCGTAATTTGTATCCTGAAATTCATCTACCAAAACGTGCTTAAATTGGTTTTGATACTTTTTTAATATATTCGGGCGTGTTTCAAAGAGTTTTACTGTCCACAAAATCAAATCTCCAAAATCAAACTTTGAGCCAGCCATTTTTAGCTCCTGGTATTTTTCGTAGATATAAGCCAATTCCTGCCAGCGCTCTTTTTCTGTTTTCGCATCCTGAATCTCTATGTCTTCGGCCTGAGGAGAATAATTATCGGCAAAGTTTTTTAGTTCCTGAGGGGAAATATTTTCATCCTGCAAACGCGAAATAAATTTTAAAATTGCCGAAATAAATTTTGTTGGATTTCCTAAAGGTCTAAAGTATTTAAGATCGAAATCGAAAATATTTTTTCTAAGCAGAAGCCATTGTTCCGAATAAGGTAAAATTTTGTAACCAGGATCAATGCCGATTTCTAAACCCTCAGCCTTCAAAACTCTGTCGGCAAATGAATGAAATGTATAAATCCACGGTTCTTCGTAACCTAATGGCATAATGTCACCAACTCTATCAAGCATTTCGCTTGAAGCCTTTTCTGTAAAAGTTAACGCGAGAATTTCGTTTGGTCCTATTCCTTTATTTTCAATTAATTGTTTTATCCTTTCCGTAATTACCCGCGTTTTTCCTGTTCCTGCTCCGGCTACAACTAAGAGCGGTCCGTTTGCGTGATTAATCGCTTTTGTTTGATTGTCGTTTAAAAGGGGTTTTCTTTTTTTTGACATGTGGAGGCATTATAACTTAAGTTGCATAGTATGAGCATATAACCTATAATATTTAAGTGATTGTACAGTAAGAAATCAAAGAAAGTCACTCGCCCAATGGAGGTGGATGATGGAAGAAAGATCGGGTTTTCGAATGCTTGTGTTCTTTTGCTTTACCCTGGCGTTTATCTCATTAATTTTAATGATAAACTTGTGGGTTGCAAAGCCAAGTTTCCTGTCAGTGGAAACATTGGGAAGCGTATTTTTTGGTTATCTTTTTCTGGTTGGGCTTGGTGTTTGTATAGCATTTCTGTTAGTGCTTTACTTCGGTAATCCAATCCCAATGTTACGTTACACTTTTTTCATTGCCGGCAGCATAACAATCTATTTAGAGTTGACCGACATGTATTTAGTCGATTTCGAAAAAATAGATTGGCATATTCTAATCTGGGGAGCGCTATTTCTAGCCACCGATCTGTTTTTTGTAAGACCTTGGCGTATGCGTCACCCGGAACCGGAATGAATGTGTAAAAAACCTGTAAACGTGAATGACCTAAAAACGATAAAATATTAATCGAAAAGGGGAGAGTCATTCACAAGAGTTTAATCTTCGAGCAGCTGCATTTGTTCATGTTCTTCGCCTGTACCCAAAGCTTGAATATTTTCGATTTTGCCAAAAAGTCTAATAAACTTGTTTCTAACGTTTTCCATTGATTTTCCGGCATTTGATAAATGTCTGTCTAAAACACCCAAATCCTCATCAAATTTTTCAGCTTCAATTTTTAAACCCGATAATAGCTTTAATATTTCACCTGTATGTTTTGCGAGCTCCTGTTGCTGGTATGCAACGAGTAAAACTTTCATAAAATAATTTAATGTGTTTGGGGAAGTCATCAAAACACTTTTTTGTTTTGCGTACTCTTCAATTTCGGGGGTGTTTACAATTAATTCGTAATACACATTTTCAGAAGGAATATACATCAAGGCTTGTTCGGTTGTTCCTTCTCCGGGTAAAATATATTTACTTGAAATTTCTTCAATTCTTTTTTTAACGTCTTTTATAAATTCCTTTTTGTATCTTTCACGTGTCTCAGGATTCTCGGACGTAAGCATTGCTCTAAAGTTTTCCATCGGAAATTTTGAATCGATAGGAATCAGGCCTTTATCCGTTTTTATTACCGCATCGCAAACATTACCATCTTTAAACTTGTACTGTGTTTTGTACAAATCATTTGGTAGAGAAGCGGATAAAATTTCATATAAAAACTGCTCCCCAAGGCCTCCCCTCATTTTTGGTGATTTTAAAACATTGCTCAAATCTTTTATATCTTTTCCAAATTCCTGAATTCCGCCTATTTGTTCGTGAACTTTTTTAATAACCTCAGAAGCATTGTCTAATCTCTCCCACATTAACTTGGTTTGTTGATTCATTGAAATGCGTTGATTTTTTAATTGTTCTTCTATAGAAAATCTCTGATCGTTTAATTGTTTGCCCATCACCTCGGTGTTCTTGTCAGCAGACAACTTTACCTCTTCGCGCATATCTTTTAACCATTCCATCAAAACCTGATTTTCGCCTCCGCCAAGTTCTTCTTTTAGTTTAGAGAGTTTTGTAGACAAAAAATAAATTACAATGCCTGCAAAAATAACCAGCACTAAAAGTAGTAGTAAAAAAGTTTGTAGATCAATCATGCCATTATTTTAACAGATACTTTACTGATAAAATACTTGTGTATATGCCAAAATTTATTTACACAATCACATTTGTTTCGGTTTTATTATGGGTTTTAGTTGTTTGGCTCATAAATCACTTTGTTCCCGATAATTTTTTGATAATTTTTATGTTTTTAGGAATAATCTTTTGCGCTTTAAGCGTTACTCTATCTTTGCCTCTTTACGTTTACTTTCACAATAAGGCCACTTCTCTCACCAATTTAAAATTGATTTATCGAAGAAGTATTAAGTGGGGAGTATTTTTAGCTATCGGAATAACCGGAACGTTGTTTTTTAAGGCTTTTGATTTAATTAATATCTTCAATTACGGTTTATTTTTACTTTTATACGCTTTTTTATTTAGTTGGTTTAAGAGTAGAAACCGGATGTAACGCGGGCTCATTTCTGGTAGAATCTTGCGAATACAAGGGGAAGCAATTAATCTCGATTAGGTGGAGGTAACAATGGCCAGCGTTAACCTTAAGAGTGCCCTGACAAAGGCAAGGAAACATATCCAAGACAATCCCGACCGCTTCAAGTGCTCGGCTGCTAATATTGACGCCATGCTTGTGGTAGACCCGCAGTCAAAAGGAGGAGCATCCCGATACCGAATATTTGACAGAACTACGTACACGACAATTCTTACAATAAATAGCGAAACCGGTGAGATAGTTTTAACCAATGCATAGCCGATTTCACCCGCCGCCGGGCAGACGTTTGTACTTTAAATGTTTGCCCGGCACCACTAATTCATACTATATAAATTTGGTGATAACATTAGACATATGCTTATAGATTCACATTGTCACATCCCGCACCGCCGTTACGAAAAACCCCCAAGCGAAATAGTACAGGAGGCAAAGGACAGTGGTGTAGAAAAACTAATAATAGTAGGCACATCTTTGCAGGATAATCAAAAAGTAATGGAAACTGCGGAAACTTTTAAAAATGTTTTTTGTTCGCTTGCCATTTATCCACATGATGAGCTTGATTTAAGCTTAAAACAAATCGGACTAGAGTTGCGCGCCCAGCTTCTGGGTTCAAAAAAAATTGTAGCGATCGGAGAAATTGGCATTGATATATCCGAGTGGTCTGGAGGCCGAAGTTTAGAAGAACAAACAAAACTTTTCGATTTACAAATGGCCATAGCTTCAGAGCAAAAACTTCCTGTAATTATTCATAATCGAAACGGTGACGAGCGGGTTATTGAGATGGCAAAAACATATTCTAAAAATAATGTTATCGGTGTCGCACATTGTTTTTCTCAAGACTGGGAATATGCGCAAAAACTTTTGGATTTAGGCTATTACATTTCGTTTTCAGGTATGGTTACGTATCCGTCACGTGGAGATTTGGACGAGATTATCAAAAAAGTTCCAAGCGACAGATACTTGGTAGAAACAGACGCTCCTTATTTGCCACCGCAAGGGCATCGCGGAGAGGTAAATTACCCGAAATATGTTAAAATTGTGGCTGAGAAAATAGCGCAGGTTAGAGGAGAAACCTTCGAGAAGGTATCTGAGTCCTCGTATAGCAATACCTGTGCTCTTTTTGGCCTAAAATAAACAATTTATGGTAGCAGACTTCGTTCTAAAAAATGACCGCCTGGTTCAAAGATTTCTCGAGATAGCTTTAGGGACAATGACTTGGAGTTTATTAACTTCACCTCTTTGGCTTGGATTTTTGTATCCCGAAGCAGTTGTTTACATCCTTACTTTTTTTACGGTTTATTGGTCTTATATGTGCGCAAAGCACTCTTACGGTTTAATCATGGGCTACCGCAATTATAAATCTGAGATCTCAAAAGATTGGTGGGATGTGTGCCAGAAATTGGATTTTGCTACTTTACCAGATAAACCAACTTTACCGCCTTCACTTTCGGATGTTAAACATTTAATTTTAATTCCGGCGGTTAACGAACCCGAAGAAATTTTGAGAGACAGTATAAATGCAATTTTAAATCAAACTTTTCCTTCTAAACAAATTACTTTGGTTTATTCGATTGAAGAAAGATACGCTATCGAGACCGAGCAAGTTATTAAAAAGATTTTGGATGAACACAAAGATAGTTTTGACAGAACAATGATTTACACGCATCCTGCTGGAATTCCCGGGGAGGCAATTGGGGCTGCCGCCGCAAACCGAACTTGGGGCGCAAAAAAAGCAGTTGAAGTTTTAACTAACGAAAGCGCAAATATCAGAAATTATATTTTCAGCACAATAGATGCCGACCACGTATTAAATAAACAGTATATTGCCAGACTTACGCATTTATATTTAACTACCGACCGAAGAGACAACCATTACTATTCGACCGCGGTTCATCTTTTTGACAATAATATTTGGAAAGTTCCCGCAATGATGAGAATCGAAGCTAACGCGGTTACACTTGGAAGTTTATCCGACTGGGTAGTAACAAACCGAAATGTAAAAGATTCATTTTCTTCATATTCGGCTTCGCTCCAAACTTTGATCGACGCCGATTATTGGGATGTAACTTTAGGAGTCGACGACACAATATTTTATTGGCGCGCATTTTTTATAAGAAATGGAGACTTTGAAGGAGTTCCTCACTATATTCCATATTCTGCGGACGCAGTTGAAGGTAAAAATTACATAGATTCTCATATTAGAATGTATAAACAACTTTTGCGTTGGGGATGGGGAGCAATTGATTTTCCTCTCTCGGTAAAAGAGTTTATGACAAATAAAAAAATACCTTTTATGAAAAAAGTTCATTGGATGGTAAAACACATCGAAAAACGTGTCGTTTTGGTAAATATTGTTTTTTTGATTACTTTTGGCTTTGGTTTAGTAACACTTGTTAATCCGGCTGTAAAACAATCTAATTTTGCATACAGCTTACCCGATATTATGAGTATGATTTTGACAATTACACTCATTTTTATGATTCCCGTTACTTATTATAAATTTAAACTTACAAAGCCAATGCCCAAAACTTGGAATATCTTTAGAAAAGCGAGCATTTTGTTTGACAGCCCGATGATAATATTAAACATGTTAACTTATTCATTTTTCCCTTGGGTAGAGGCCCAGACAAGAATGCTCTTTGGGAAAAAGATGAAGGATTTGTACCATACGCCCAAAATGAGATGATATGCCAAAAATACTTCACAAATTTAGCATCAAAAATTTAGTAGCGCCTTATATCATAGTAAATTTTATATTGCTTGCCGGGCAGGCTTTATATATTTTTACACGCTACAAATATATTAATTCGGTAATTCCTTTATGGCTCACTAAACCTTGGGGTGATATGCAGCTTGCTGATAAAACTGCGATTTATTATCTCCCGGCAATTGCTTTGGCACTTACGATTTTTGGGTTAGTTCTAATTTTAATCTCGAGAAAATATTTTATTAGGTATTTCTCAAAAACAGTTTTTGCTTTTGTCACTTTCTCAAACATAATGATTTTTTATTCAATTTTTAGAATCATTCTTGTAGCATCAGTTCCGTTTGACCACCTGATTAATCCACATGTTTTAAATCTCGCTATTCCGTTTTTGACCGCGTTTTTACTCGCGTATTTTTTTGTGCCTGTGTTTATTGACTACGCAAAAGAAAATAATTTAGTAACTAATCCGAGTATCCACGCACACCCCGCTATGATTTTAAGCCAACCGTCGGCGCGCGGAGGGGGACTGGTTTACGCGGGAATTTTTTTAATAGTTTCGCTTATTTTCACAGGTTTTCGGCAGGATTTTGTAGGTCTTTATCTTTCTATTATTATGATTTCCCTTTTGAGCATAGTGGACGATTTTCAAAACACCCACGTGAATTCCCACTTTAAATTGCTTGAAAACCCTGTTTTGCGATTATTATTATTATTTGTTTCAGTCATTCCGGTAATTTTATCCGGCTTAAAAATTACTTTCATAACAAATCCTTTGGATAAAGTTGGAAATGTTTTGTTTTTGGATTCTTTTAAATTAAATATAGCCGGTTCGGATGTTTCGATTATTTCGGTAATTATAACTTTGGTTTGGATCGTTTGGCTGATGAACGTTCTTTCCTGGTCTAACGGCATCGATGGTCAGTTTAGCGGAATCTTGGGAATCGCGTCATTAATAGTTGCCTTTTTGGCTTTAAGGTTCGCTCCGTTAAGCGATGTTCAAGCCCGTGTCGCAATTATGTCGGCTATTAGTGCCGGCATTGCGTTTGGTTTTATAAAATACACCTGGCACCCGTCTCAAATTATGTGGGGCTTCGGGGCAATGTGTGCCGGACTTGTTTTATCCGTTTTATCAATTTTAATTCAAGGTAAATTAGTTACATCGGTACTAATTATTTTAATTCCGTTTTTAGACGCGGTAGTTACAGTTGTGCGCAGGTTAATCCAGGGAAAAAATCCGTTTAAAGGGGACCGCGGGCATTTGCACCATTTATTATTAGAACGAGGGTGGAATGCCAAGAAAATCGCATTGTTTTATTGGTTCACAACCGCAATCTTTGGAATTATCGGATTAGTCACGGCGGAAAAATATACAGTTCAAGTAGTTTTATTTTTAGGTATATTAGTTGCCTTTTTTATTATTCTGTTAAATCTGCTGTCTCTCAAAGCGAAACAAGAAGAATAATTTTTTAATCTCCATTTCATCTTAGATAAATAACAATTATACTTATGCTATAAGTTTGGGAAAATTTTGAATGAGGATACTTTTAGTAGAAGACGACCCGGATAATGTTAACGACATAACAAGCAATTTACGAAAAAACTATATTTTAGACGTTGCCTATAGTGGAATTGAAGGTACCTATTTATCCCAAGTAAACGATTACGATGTGATTTTAATAGACTCAAGAATCTCAGATATGGATGCACTTGAGCTCTGTAAAACTACCAGGTCAAGTGAAGTTATTGCTCCGATACTGCTTTTGGGAGAACCGGACACCTCATGTGATTATAAAGTTAAAGCTTTAGACAGCGGAGCCGATGTAATAGTTTCAAAACCGCTAAACAACGAAGAACTAAACGCAAATATACGGGCAATGATAAGACGCAATAACCACAATCTTAAGGACAATACGATAAAAGTGTCGCATTTTGAAATAAATATCAAAACATACCAATTTTTTTATAAAACCAATGAAATAAACCTGAGAAAAAAAGAATTCGAAATTGTTATGCATTTAATGATTAATAAAAACAGAGTAGTTTCAAAAGAAGAACTGCTAGACCACATTTGGGAGGACGGAATTTGCAGTATGTCTAATACCTTAGAAGTTCATGTAAGATCGATAAGAAAAAAAATTGACGAGAAATTGAAGTTAAGTTTTATAAGAACCGTTAAAGGATTTGGTTATGTGATTAAGGATATTTGTTGAGCACCGAACGGAAACATTTACGCAGAAAGCGTTTTTGCATCCGTTCGATGTTGTGTGGCGCTAAATTCTGGCGTAAACCGAATTTTAGCTTGCCGGAACCGCATCCCCTGAGTGTTCAAAAGTGTCTTGTTTCAGGTTTGCATCGTAACATTTTTTGAGCAACCGTAGGGCGTCATCAAAGGTGGGATGGTTTTCGACCGGAAAGCTCATTGTGTCGACGTATTCACCATTCAAAGTCACATCTACAAACACTCGTTCTGGCCAATTTTCCTTTGTGTACCATTCCAACTCCCAAGCATTTCTATCAGCCATTTTTGTACCTCCGTAATTGAAATATGTCGGATATGACCTTTAACAAAGAACTTCAAGAAATCAGAGCAACACCTCCTTTTCACATTATCCTGTTACAAACGCGATCTCATATGTAACGTATAACTTTTCGGCAGCGATTTTTCTAAGAATCGATGATTTCTGTCGTTGCTTCTCGGAAATTTGAGTTTGATAATAAGGAACAATCTCTTTTCCTAAGAAACAGCACATATTCCACGTTTTTTCATCTAAGCGGATAAGTACGATTCTGATCGGGATAACGAGGTTGTACATTTTTCACACTCCTCTACCAATAAGTCCTAATTGGCTGATTTTGCCATAGGCATCATAAGTATGGGGATTTTAAACGATTTTAGCGGTGTTGTAAAATCCAAAACTGTGTTTGGCCCCCAAACCCTGTATAATTAGGGCATTGTGATTTTTACTTTGTACCAAATAATTCGAACCGCCCGCCCGCGCCAATGGCTCAAAAACTTGAGTGTATTTGCTGCGCCTTTATTTGCAGGCACTTTGTTTAATATTGACTTTATCTTCGGCGAACCGTTGATAGGCAAGGTTTTTGCCAAGTCCATATCGGCTTTTTTGTTATTTTGCGCGATGTCCTCAGGAGCCTATTTTATAAACGATATAATCGATTCCCCTAAAGATAAAAACCACCCCGTTAAGAAAAACCGGCCTATTGCGTCGGGTAAACTGTCAATTTGGCTTGCGTGGCTAATAGCCGGGGTGTTGGTTTTAGGAAGCATATATTTCGCATCTGTTTATGTCGGTACATACTTTGCATTATCGTTAATCGTCTACATTTTGATGCAGATGTCTTACTCACTTTATTTTAGAAATATCATTATTTTGGATTCTTTGGTTGTCGCGACGGGTTTTGTAATTAGAGTTTTCGCCGGAGCTTTTGCATCTGCTACGTCGATTTCATCGTGGCTGGCACTGACTACAATCGGAATCTCTCTCTTATTAGCTTTCGGTAAAAGAAGATCAGAAAAAACAATTATGTCAAAATTTATTACAGCTGATGAAGAGGCGACAACCAGAAAAACTCTCAGACACTATCCCGATGCGCTTTTAGACAGCATGATTTCGATGTCGGCAACTTATACGATTATTACGTATTCCCTATTCACCTTTCAGATATCGCCCCAATCGGTAAATCAGTCCATTTCAGTGCTACTCCCGTCCATACTTAAGAATCCAAAGTGGATGATGCTCACAATTCCGTTTGTTATATACGGTGTAGCCAGGTATTTATATATTATGTACGAAAAAGATGAGGGCGAATCCCCAGAAAGAGTATTTTTGTCGGACAAACCTTTGTTGTTTACAGTAATTTTGTGGGGAATTTGCGTACTGTCGTTTATTTATATAATGCCTCTCTTTTCTTAGCGACCTGTTTTTAGTAGTCGCTCTTAGTTGTCGGCAGTTTCTGTTGATTCGCTAACTTCTACCATTTTTTCAATCAAAGGTCTTTGAAAATTAGACTTTCGTCTCTCAATCTTGCCTGTTGATTCGTTATAAAAATACTTACCCGCTTCAATTTCAGCAGGATCGATTTTTATACGCACGTCTTGTGTTGATAATACCGTTCCTTTATTACCGCCGGATTTATCGGCTACGTTTAATAAACCGAAACTAGAAGCAGGAAGAGCCACAAGTCCAACCAATAAAACCACCATCGCAATATTTCCCACGATGCTTAAAAACTTATGAATATGCTTCATTATTTTCCTCCAAAAATTCTGAATCTGTATCAAATTCGGCGAAATCTGACTTTTTAATTTCCATTTCTTTTACTACGTCAAAAACTAAAAGTGTAGTTGAAATAATATTTAGAACTAAACCTGCAAAAAACACCCAAGATTGAATTAATCCGAATACACCTAAAATACCTGAAACCAGCGTTAAAAAGAAAGTATATGAAAGCCATATCGCTCCTTGGGAGTATAAATCGAAGGAAGCCTGAATAAACGACGAAAGTCTTAAAGAAAACAATTTTGCGGTAACCTTTGGAGAAATGTGAGTTTCGTGAAAAATATAAGCTTTTAACAAAATGTATAAAAGTCCTACCGTTAAGACAACTAGCATAAAAAAAGTAGAATAAGTGTTTATTAAGACATAATCAGATGCGCTCGAAAAAACGAAGCCCGATTCGGCAATATCATAATTAATCCCGTAATATCTGGAAATTAGCACAACTGAAACAATTCTAGCGGACAAGAGCATAAGTGCCGGTACAATGGCTTGGTCTATTAGTTTAATTAGTATTCTCGAAAACATATGGCAGGAACGATTTATATCGTTACACTATAATAGTATTATGAAATCGAAATTATTTAAAGGCGGAGACGGTTATTTTAATTTGTATGCTGTGCTTTGTTTCTTTACTCCATTGATTTACCTGACCGGAACAAACGAGATTTTTGAATTTCCTAAGATGTTTTTTGTTTACTTTATGGCAATCGCGATCTTTGCCGTTTACGCTTTTGACGTAATTTTTAAGGACAATTTTAAACCCGTAGTTATTTTACCGAGTTTGCCTGTAATGTTTTTCTTTTTGAGTTTTATTATCTCAACGATTTTTTCATCCGAACTGCGTACCTCGATCTGGGGTTATTACACGAGATTTAACGACGGACTCGTCTCTATGTTTGCATATTTTGTAATATATTTTGTCGCCGTTAATAAACTTTCAGAACACGAGTTTGCAAAAATAGTTAAAATTTCGCTCTGTTCGGTGGCGGTGTCAGGTTCTTTGGGAGTACTACAGCACTTTGGGGGTTTTACCCAAACTTGGGGAGGCGGAGAAATTGAAAGAGCATTTTCTACATTGGGACAGCCGAATTGGTTTGCCCAGTTTTTAGGTATGCAATTGGTTTTGATCTTTTACTTTTATTTGAGAGACAAGCTTAGTCGTTTTTGGGCAGCTCTATTTATAATTGGATTTTCGGGAATGTGGTTCGCATATTCAGTCTCGGGCATTTTGGGATTTGTTTTTGGAATGTTCGTTCTTTTTGCAATTTTGTACTTTAAGAAAATGTTGCTGAAAAAGGATTTAATCAGATCCGTGGTGTTACTAGGAATTTGTTTGGTTATAGCTTTATCCTCACCCGGAATTTTTTACGCAAAACTACAAGACGCGTTTAACGATATAAATAAAAAAGTTATGCAAATTATACCCAATGTTTATGCCGAATCCCAAAATTTGGTCTCTGATCCGGGTTTTATAAGGCTTGGCATGTGGGAAGGTACGGTAAAGCTGATTTTTTCGTCTCCCAAAGTTTTTTTAATCGGAACAGGTCCGGAGACATTTCCCTATGCATTTCAAAAATTTAGGCCAATGAGCGTAAATTATTCGTCAGAATGGGAATATGTACTAAATAAGCCCCACAACTACTATTTAGAAGTATTTGCTGAACAAGGGGTTTTAGGTCTAATCTCATTTTTATTGTTATTTGGCTATGTTATTAAAAAATCCCGTTTTTGGATCGTGCCGGCACTTGCTGTATTCTTCGCGACTAACTTATTTGGATGGCCTGTCGTTTCGGTCAGTTTATTCTTTTGGTTTATCACCGCTTTTTCAGAAGTGGCAAATTCAGAAGGCACTGTTAAATGACCAAAAAAGTAATCGTAACAATTATTTTATCAATATTAATTTTGGTCATAGTTAAAAGTTTGATAAATATTTACGCAGCCGATTATTTTTACAAAAGATCCCAAATGTTAATTGAGGAAGGTGATTTTAAAACTTCTGCCAAATATGCCGATTATGCTATAGATCTTAACCCACTTGAGCCAAATTATTACAGAGGAAGAGCCAAAATTTTAGTCACCATCTTAACCGATCAAACTGACAATTCCCACGAAATTAAATTATCGGCGATTAACGACTTAAACAAAGCTTACAGCTTAAACCCGTCAAATTTAGTGGTATCCCGTAATTCGATCCCTTTATATTATTTTATTGCTACAAAGGATTTAACTCAGCCCGCATCGGTATCAAACGTGGACGAAGATTTTTTAATTTATGTTAAAGAGTTTTACTCCATTTTGAAACAGAAGTATCCGAATGATCTTGGTGTTATGGTTCAAATAGCTAAGTATGAAAAAAGATTAGGTCTCGAAAAAGAGTACCATGAAACAATTGAGCGGATTAAGGTACTAAGACCCGATGTACTAGACTGGTATAAGGATTTATAATTTTAAAATGGCTACTCCTATCACACATTTAGTACTCACCGATAAGGTCTTTAACCGATATTTTTCTGATAAAGATAAAGCCAAGTTTTTTGTCGGGACTAGTTTTCCTGATATTAGGTATCTCGCCAGAATTGATAGGACTATTACTCATTTACCCCACCCAACTATGGCAGAAATGATTGCATCTCCGGATTTTGAATCGGGATTAAAGTTTCACACGTATCTGGACAATGTTCGCGAAGGATTAGTTGTAAGAAAGAATTTATATAGTTTCTTGCCTACATCACAGTTTATATCTCAGGCGATGAAATTTGTAGAAGACACTATTTTATATTCCAAGATATCTAATTGGAAACCAATAATTAGGTATTTTGATAAATTGTACCCCGAGGAGTTTAGTTATGGAGTTTCCGAAGCTACTGTTACAAAGTGGCACGCCGGATTACAAAACTATTTTGGGCAAAAACCCGGAGATAAAAGTATTACTGAGTATTTTAATATATTTGGGTTCTCTGATGAGGTATTAACCGAGATACTTAAAATTTCATTGGAAATAAATCAAAACACCAAATTTACTGAATACGTGGAGGTTTTATACAATACTTTCGAGGATTTAACTTGATACTTCTATTTTCACTTCCTCAACATAATCGCTGGAAACCCAACCTGATACAGTTTCCGATACTTTAATTTTGGACCATCCCTGGTTTTCTTCTAATACAGTGTAAGTGTCTCCGACGTTAACTCTCGTCAACTCGGCGCCGTTTAAGTTTGCTGCGTCTCTAACCCTGAGCCACCCGGTTGGCGTTGCTTTTATCTTTACCTGTTTACCGGCTGATTTGTTCATAGTTTCTAATGCGTCTTTTGCTTCGGGAGTAATTGTTTCGCCGTCTGATACTTTTCCTAGAAAAGCGCCCCTCTCAGCTTCTGTTAATGTTTTTAACTCTTCGGTAGTTTTTAGCAAGTTCCCTGCCCGATCATAAACGTTGCCTTTGTAGTCTACAAAATAATCAAAAACTTCCTCTTTGTTTACACCGGATCCCTCCAAGTTTATTCCGCGGGTTTTATTCCAATAAACTACAGCTTTTACCCAAGTTTGTGGATCATTTACAATGGCGTCGTTTTCTAAAGATACATTATATAAATCAGGCAAATCTTTAATGGCGCTTACTTTATTTGGAACGGGTATCGGAAAAAATTTAACTGATATATTTAGGGTATAGCCTTTTATTATATTCACGCGTGTGGAGTAGGTTTCATAGCCAGGAATTTCCATTCGCAAATCATATCCGCCCTCAGACAGTGTGTTGGAGGAGTAAGGAGTATTACCTAACTCAGCGTTGTCGATGTAAACTTTTGCATCGGCAGGCTCAGAAATTATTCGCAGTAAACTTCCTGATTTATCTTTTTCAAACCAAAATTCTTGTCCGCCTGAAAATAAATCAGAAACACCCAAATCTCTAAAAACTGCAACCGTTGGAACAAAGCTAGTGTTATTAGACAAGAAATCAATTTTTGTTTCATAAAATCTATCCGCGTTTTTTATCGTGATTTTATTTTCGCCTGGTTTTACTTCTTTTGAGTCGACAGATTTATCGCCAACTTTCTCATTGTTTACAAATATTTCGGCGTCCATGTAATATGACTCCGCTCTGAGCATAGATTTCTTTTTTATCGAATCCCAGTTTTGAATTGCCTGGCCGCCAAAAAATACAACTAGCCCAATGCCTATAACGCCTAATAAATACACAATAATTGTTGAAAAGTTGGATGATTTTTGTCTTATTGTTGAGACTGTCATAACTTCTATTTAAATTAGCACGACGATGGTAAAATATCAATTGCCCTCGGCTTAACCCCGAATTATTGGGCGCAGTGGCGAAGTGGAAACGCTGCGGTCTGCAAAACCGCGATGCAGGGGTTCGATTCCCCTCTGCGCCTCCAAAATTCAAAATTACTGTATAATTCTCAAATGGATTCCCATCTATTTATAAATTCAACAGACAAGATACTGATTGTATTTCCGCATCCTGACGACGAAACTTTTGGGGCAGGGTGTTTGATTCAAAAAGCTTTAAAAATTGGGGCAAGTGTAAAAGTTTTGATATTAACTAAAGGAGAGGCAAGTACTTTAAAAAACGGAGTTAACGATCCCGCTCAATTACCGGTTATTCGCGAGATTGAGTTTAAAAATGTCATGTCATTACTTGGTGTCAAAGATTATTCTATCGAAAACTTTCCCGACAAAGGGCTAAGAGAAACTGCAGACGAGGTAATAAACTATTTAGCTCATGAATTAAGAACATACACACCCGATGTTGTAGTTACCTATGAGCCCAGCGGAATTTACGGGCACCCGGACCACATAGCTTTAACAAAAATGGTCGAGGATCTGCACAAGGAATTTGATTTTAAATTGGTTTATTCTACTGTCGAGCCGGGATATATGCCTTCAGAACATTTACTTAAAATGGCAGAACATCCGGAGGAAATAAAGCCTCTTTTTCCAAGCAATTTTATCAATTTATCGTTACGGGAACTTTTAAATAAAATCAAATGCTTTAATTTGTATAAGTCACAGTTTGGTGGAAAAACGATAAGTATCGGAATGAAAATTAAATTTGCATTTATGTTTAGAAAAGAATACTTTTACATTGAAAAAACCTTGTAACTACGTATAATAACCCCATGAGAACGCAGGAAATCTTAAATAAATATCTGGATTTTTATCAAAAACGGGGTCATAAACTTGTCCCTAATGTGTCTTTAATACCTGAAAACGACCCCACACTTTTATTTGTAAACTCAGGAATGTTTCCTCTCGTACCGTACTTGTCAGGAGAACCACATCCGCTTGGTAAGAGACTCGTAAACGTTCAAAGAGCTATGCGTTTTGCGACGGACTTGGACGAAGTAGGCGATTCTATTCATACAGTAGCTTTTCATATGATAGGCAATTGGAGCTTGGGCGATTACTTTAAAGACGAGCAACTCCCTTGGGCTTATGAATTTTTGATTGATGAGCTTGGTTTAGACCCTAAAAAAATGATAACAACGGTTTTCGAAGGCGATAAAGATTCTCCAAAAGATACCGAGTCAATTGAAATTCTCAAGGAAATATATAAGAAATATGGGATAGACGCAAAAGAAAACGAAATAATTTTCGCTCGTCCCAAAAAGGATAATTGGTGGCAAAGAGGTGATTCAGTTGGTGAATTGGGCGGACCTGATAGCGAAATTCATTATTATTTAGGCGAGGGTAGCCCCGCAGGAAAAGACCCGATTACTAACGAAGATGAGTTTGTAGAAATAGGCAACTCGGTTTTTATGCAATATAAAAAATCAAAAACCGGGTGGGAAGAGCTTCCTCAAAAAAATGTAGATTTCGGAGGGGGTTTAGAGCGTATAGGTATGGTAGTTCAAGGCAAAAACGATATTTTCGAAACTGATAATTTTTGGCCGATAATTGAAAAAGCCCAGGAAATAACCGGAAAGACTTATAAGGAATCTTCCGATAAAGAATCTCCCGAAGTAACAGTCGCAATGAGAACTCTGGCAGATCATATGAGAGCGTGCGTATTCTTAGCCATGGACGGAGTTGTACCGGGAAATAAAGATCAAGGATATGTTTTGCGTCGTTTGATAAGAAGAATGGTTAAATTTGGACGAAGGCTGGGTTTCGAAAAGGATCTCTCGACTAGACTTGTAGGCACTGTTACCGAATCATTCAGCTGGCTGTATCCGGAGCTTCCCGTAAAGAGAGAATACATAGAAAAATTATTTGAATCAGAAGAAATTAAATTTTTGAAAACTTTACAAAGCGGTTCCAAGTATGTGGAAAAATATATTCAGGTGTGGGGAGAACAAAAACAAGACCTCCCGTTAGGGGAAGTGGTAGAAAAAGCGTTCGATATGTATCAATCAATGGGTTATCCGGCCGAAATCTTTTTAGAAGATTTAAAAGAAAACGGCATTAAAGTGGATTCAAAAGATTTTCTTTCAAAATTTGAAGATAGGTTTAACGAGCATCAGTCGCAATCAAGATACGGTGCTGAGCAAAAATTTAAAGGCGGATTAGCAGATCACGGAGATGTGACCGTCAAATATCATACAGCTACCCATTTACTCCAAATGGCTCTTAAAAAAGTAATCAGCGAAGACGTTGTTCAACTTGGTAGTAATATTACAAACGAGAGACTAAGGTTTGATTTTCCTCATTCAAATAAACTTACCGAATCCGAAATATTTGAAGTTCAGGATTTAGTAAACGAAGCTGTTAGTAACGCATATCCCGTTAATTATGTTATGTTGCCAAAAGAACAGGCAGTGTTATCGGGAGCACACTATATGAAACATGAAACATATCCCGATATTGTGAAGGTTTACTATATTGGGGAAAACTTAGAAACAGCCATTTCAAAAGAATTCTGCGGCGGCCCGCATGTTACAAATACAAGCGAGATTGGTAGCATCGAGATTTATAAGCAGGAAAGCATTGGTGAGGGGAAACTAAGAATCTACGCTCGGAGGGTGTAATTAGTCACTCTTGACACTCTCACTGTTAGAGTGCTATAAAGTTTAACGCGAAGTTAATTTTCGCTTCATTTTGTAAGTACTAAAATATAATTATCAAGTTCAATAATTTTGGAGATAGTAAATATGGCAACCTTAAATAAAATTAGACCACTCGCAGACAATATATTAGTCGAACCATTGGAAAAAGATAAAACACTTCCTTCCGGAATCATCATCCCGGACACAGTTAAAGAGAAGCCCCAAGAAGGTAAAGTAGTAGCCGTAGGTCCCGGAAAAAGGGACGAATCAGGTAACAGAGTGCCGATGGAGGTTAAAGTCGGAGACGTAGTAATGTACAAAAAATGGGGAGGTACAGAAATAAAAGTTGAAAATAATAAAGAAGTGCTCCTTGTAAAAGAAGAGGATATTTTAGCAATAGTGGAGCAAAACGGTAATTAATTTATTGGAGAAAAATATATGGCAGCAAAAATGATTATATACGGCGAAGAAGCCAGACAAAAACTAAAAAAAGGTGTCGATGCATTAGCAAAAGCTGTAGGCACAACCCTAGGTCCTAAGGGCGGAAACGTTGCCTTGGACAAAAGTTGGGGAGCACCCCAGGTTGTTAACGACGGTGTAACAATCGCAAAAGAAATCGAATTAACAGATAAATTTGAAAATATGGGAGCACAGCTTGTAAAAGAAGCTTCTACCAAAACAAACGATGTAGCAGGAGACGGAACCACAACAGCGACAGTATTAGCGCAGGCACTTGTAGAATCAGGTTTAAAAAATATTTCGGCCGGAACAAATCCAATGATGTTGCGCCGGGGAATTGAGAAAGCTACGCAAAAAGCTTTAGACTCAATAAAAGATTTATCAAAGCAAATTTCCACAAAAGAAGAAAAAGCCCAAGTTGCGACAATTTCAGCCCAAAACAATGAAATAGGGGATTTAATCGCCGAGGCGATGGATAAAGTAGGTAACGACGGAGTTATTACTGTAGAAGAGGGCAAAGGCTTTGAGTTAGAACTCACATACAAAGAAGGAATGCAGTTTGATAAGGGATATGCCTCTCCTTATTTTGTTACAAACGCAGAAAAAATGGAAGCCGTAATTGAGGACCCCTACATACTCGTAACCGACAATAAAATCGCAAATCTCCAGGAATTGTTACCAATGCTTGAAAGTTTTGTAAGAGTTTCAAAAAATTTGGTTTTAATCTCGGAAGACGTTGATGGAGAAGCACTCGCGACCTTAATCGTTAACAAACTCAGAGGAACCTTTAATGTTTTGGCAATAAAAGCACCTGGCTTTGGAGATAGAAGAAAAGCAATGCTCCAAGATATCGCGGTTTTAACCGGCGCAACCTACGTTAGTGAAGAAATTGGAAGAAAACTAGACTCAGTAACCATAGAAGATTTGGGTAGAGCCGACAGAGTAATTTCTGACAAAGACAGTACAACACTTGTTGGCGGCAAAGGCGATAAAAAAGCATTAGAAGACAGAATTAACTTAATAAAAGGTGAAATGGAAAATACAACTTCCGATTATGATAAAGAAAAACTTCAGGAAAGAGTAGCAAAACTAACAGGTGGCGTTGCAGTTATAAGTGTTGGCGCGGCTACCGAAGGTGAAATGAAAGAAAAGAAACTAAGAGTCGACGACGCTGTGAATGCAACAAAAGCAGCAGTTGAAGAAGGAATTGTTCCAGGAGGCGGCGTAGCCTTTTTGAGAGCAAAAGAAGCTGTAGAATCAATGAATCTTGAAGGCGACGAAGCAACAGGAGCCAAGATATTAATTGATGCGCTAGAAAAACCCACCAGAACAATTGTTGAAAACGCAGGTTTAGACGCAGGAAGAATATTAGGCGAGTTATACAGACAAACTACCGAGAAAAATAACAAAAACTTTGGATATAACGTTATTAGCATGCAGTATGTAGATATGATTCAAGACGGAATCACAGATCCAACAAAAGTTGCAAAGAGCGCGTTGCAAAATGCGGTAAGTGTCGCAACTTTGATAATGACAACAGAATGTTTAGTAACCGAAGCACCAAAGAAAGATGATCCAATGCCAGCCGGAGGCGGCATGGGAGGCATGGGTGGTATGGAAGGAATGATGTA
>CAZHAM010000004.1:22075-28114 GCA_964530415.1 uncultured Candidatus Saccharibacteria bacterium
AATTTGCTTAAACTTCGAGATAACCATATTAGTACTGTCCCTTTTATTGAAATGAATAATACCTTTGGTAGTTATCTCGGTAGTTTTTCTTGGTTTCATATAAGTCATTTCCATTTTCATCGCCAATTCCTCGATTAAATTAACAACAAAGCTTTTAGGTTGAAACGTGTTTCTGATTCTTTTGGGAAGCGAAAAAGTGAAATTAGGCAAATAATCAGATACCCAAATGTTTTCATTTAAAAATCTAAAATATGCCGAATCTTTATCAAAATACGGTTGGAGCATCGCCACTTCGTGTGCAGTGTAAATATTACGTTTTTCTGTAGGCCACGAAATATGGTCCTCGTCAACAAAAATATTGGGACACACCTTTAAATTTGTAGATTCGCGATTAGGGTATTTTTTTAGTGCAATTAAAATTAAAATAACAAATCCGCGTGTAAGCCAGACTCTATTTTTTGCAGTAACAACGAAAATATCAAGATCATCCTCTTTTTCGGCATTTAACGCAGCTACCGAACCGGTAATTCCAATTAATTTAATCCACGGTATACGACTCAAAATGGTTAAACATTCTTTATTTTTATTAATCAAATCCAAAGAATTCTTTTGGCGTACTTCCCAACTTAAAGGTTTTGTTCCCGATAGATAAAATTTCTCATCTTTAACTTTTACCTGCTTATTTTTTATAAGCCTTCGCAGACTTTGTTTAAAAAATTTATTGTCAAAACTCTCATCAGAAACTAAGTAGTTAACAAGTTGAAAAAAACTCATCGGATAGTTAAATACCGACGAATATCCTAAAGTCTGTTTAATTGCCAAATCGCATGTCCTTTCTTTTGCTCGTTCTCTAGGCATTTTAGGCGCTATCTAAAACTTGATTTACAATTGCGTCAGCCTCTTTATTTTTTGTTCTTTCGATATGTACGTATGAAACAGATTCAAACTCGCTTTCAAGTTCTTTAACTTTTTTAAAGTACTCTTTCATTCGCGCTTCTTTAACCTTGTAAGCACCGTTTAACTGTTTTACGACAAGCTCGCTGTCTAGGTAGCATATAAGTTCCGTACCTTCTTTGTCTTGGGCTCCGAGCAGGCCGGCAATTAGCGCTTGATACTCCGCGTCGTTGTTGGTGCAAACACCAATGTATCTACCTACCTCAAGAACTTTTTCACCTTGTTCATTTTTAATAACAATTCCTATTGCTCCGGGACCGGGATTACCCCTTGCGCCACCGTCTGTGTTAATAATTAGTTTCATATTTTTTGAAAGTTACTAATAAAACCCCAAATATAAAGCCTCCAAGTAAACCACAAACCGAGTAAAAATAAATCGATTTGTATTCCGGTTTAACTACAGGCTCCGGTGAAATTTTAAGAATCTTGAGGTTAGGGTCAGTATTAAAATTTGCTTCATCAGAATATTTAATAAACGAATCCGCCATAGAATTCCAAAGACTTTGAGATTTTTCGTAAGAATTATCTTTTACCGTTAAGGTAATTAGCTGTGGGCCGTTCTTTTTTATATCAACGAGTTTTGAATATTTTTTTAAATTATAACCATTCGGCTCTATACCGGCTTTTTCCAAAGCCTGAGTTTTAACATCGATGCTTTCTAAGAGGGCAACTGCGGTATTTGTGTAAGCCACAGCGGTTTGTTGAGAATAGTACCCTTCGTAAGTGAAGTATCTATCTGTCTTTTCGACCGCCCTTGTTATAAAAAGTGTTCCCGTTGAAATAAACTTAGCCGGTAGATAAAAAGTTGCAACGCCTGTAAATAGTCCTAAAAGAGTGAAAATCACCAGTAATTTTTTGTTTGCATAAATTGCGTTTATTAGTTCTTTTAGCTCCATCTGTCTTTTCTCAAAATATAATACTGATACTACACCATCTCGCGTCTTTTTTCATCTAAATAACCTCGATTTTTGATTTAAATCTAGCCAAAATCCCTTGTAAAAACACTCTGAAAAAAATATACTTAACCAAGAGTAATTCCAAATGAATAAACTGCCCGATGCCCAAAAACAACGTTATTAAAAAATCTGCACTGACACCCACTGCTCTTATTGCTGGGGGCGCAGGCTTTATAGGCTCACACCTCGCTGAGTCCCTTTTAAAAAAGGGCGCTAGGGTTATTGTTTTAGACAACTTCAATACCGGAAAAGACATCTATGTAAACGAATTTCTAAAAAATCCCAATTTTGCGCTCTTTAACATCGACATTAATTTTGGCCTTCCTGCAGAAATCGAAAGTGTAGACTATATCTTTCATTTTGCCGGGTTAGAAGAATACCTCTATGACAAGGATTTGGTAAATTTAGATTCACTTTTAACAAACGCAATAGGCACAAAGAATTTATTAGACCTTGCCGATCGCTCCTCAGGTAAATTTTTATTAGCATCAAGCATCGATGTATATGAGGGCAGAATGTCACAACTTGAGCTTCAGGATTATTTTGGTAAAACAACAATGGATGAAAACAAGTACAGCATGACTGAAGCCAAAAGATTTGCAGAAGCCCTGGTTTGGGAATACAAAAAGAAAAACGACACAGATGTAAGAATCGTAAGGTTACCCGAAGTTTATGGACCACGAATGAGCTTGGATGCAAGCGGATCTTTAGGCGGCTACATGAAGAATGTTATTGAAGGTCACGATTTAACTATTCGTGGAGATGGCGGTGCAAAAGAGTTTTATATTTATATTGATGACGCGATTTCAGGAATAGTAAAAGCGCTTTTTAATAAAAATACTAAAGGAAATATTTATTCGTTAACCGACACAAAACCAATGAGCAAACTTGAGATCGCTTATGTTGTTAAAAGCGTAGCCGACAGAAAGTTAGATATAAAATTTGTAGATTCACACGGAGAAGTTAAACCTTACATAAAAATACCCGATACCTATAACCTAAAAGATTTGGAGTGGGGATTAAGAGTTGATTTAAAGTCAGGTGTAATGCAAACACTTAGTTGGTTTGGTTATGCAGCAAATTCTTTCTCGTTTAAACCCGGTAAGTTGATTGCGGATAAAAAAGGCGAAACAGAGGCTATGAAAGCACAAATGATACCTGTACAGCCCGAGGAGCTTTTTAGTTTAAGTACGGTTAAAGAGCCTCCCGTTCCGGAAACCCCGTTACAACCCGAACCAACACTTCCGTACAAAGTCATCAGCCAAGGTGCAGCTGTTGTCAAAAGCCCGAGCAAGGATTCTATCTGGTCAAACATTGGAAAGAAATTTAAAAAATCACAAGAGGTGCGCGGTCCGGGGTTCTTTTCAAAAATTAATAAAAACTATATTTTGATTCCGTTGGGCGCAATAATACCCGCGTTACTAATCTTTTTAATTCTTCCGCTTTTGCAATTTGGATATTATTCAAGCCAAAGTCTTTCTTCGCTAAACAAACTCTCAACCCATACAACCCAGCTTGACTCGGAAAACATCGCAGGGGAATCACTGAAGGCGTACAAAAGTTTAACAAACTCACGAAGATCCTTATTTCAGCTCAAGTGGATATTTGTTGTTTTGGGAAAAACTGAACATTTTAATACTTATGACAAGCTATATAGCTCGCTTGCGTATTTCAGCAAAGCCGGAACATATGTTTCTAGCGCCGTAATGCCGTTTGAAAGTTTGTGGGAAGTGGTCCGTCCGGATTCAGATAAATTTATAAATCCACAAGACTTTAACGAAGCAAAACTCTCGCTTTCAAACGCGCGCAACTATGTTCAATTAGCTCTCGCAGATTATAAATTTGTAAACAAAGACTATCTTCCCAAATCCGCGCAACCAAGTGTAGATAAATACGAAAATTATTTAAAAATAGGCTCAGAGAGCATCGATTTAGGAATAAACATAGTAGCAGATTTACCCGAACTACTTGGCGCTAATTCAACTAAGAAATATTTGTTGTTATTCCAAAATTCAAACGAAATAAGACCAACCGGAGGTTTTATAGGATCGTATGGGATATTAGAATTTGACAAAGGAAAAATCGTAAATTTAGCAATCGACGATATTTATAACCCCGACGGTCAGATAACCATAAGAGACATTAAAATCACGCCGCCTGAGCCAATTGCCGTTTTGTTAAACGAAGACCGAGTGTACATGCGAAATGCCAATTGGGATCCCGATTTTCCAAGTTCGGCGGCAACAATAGAAGACCTATATTACAAAGTAACCGGCGAAGAAATTGACGGAGTAATCGCGATAGACCTAACATTTGTTAAAAATTTAATGAAAGCAACAGGACCTGTATTTTTAACATCTTATAACGAAGAAATTACATCCGAGAACATTTATGAGCGCACGCAACTCCACAGCGAATTTAATTATCAGGACGGTTCGGATCAGAAGAAATCTTTTTTAACAATTTTGTCGAGCAAATTACTCGAAAGTCTCTTTAGTCTTCAAAAAGAAAAAATGCCGGTACTTTTATCCGGATTGTCGGAATCATTTGATCAAAGGCATGCCCTTGTTTACCTAGAAAATAATCCATTAAGTTTGGTTTTGCGCGATAAAAAATGGGACGGAGCTGTTTTAGAAACCGATAAAGATTATTTAAGCATAATAAATGCAAATTTGGGCGGTACAAAAGCCAATTATTATGTAAAAAACGCATACGAATACAGCGTCTCATCAAAAACACGCGACGGGCTTTTAAGAGCTCAAATTGTTATGAAATATGATCATACCGGTGAAAATAATTCTTGGCCTGGCGGACCATACACAAATTATTTTAGAGTGCTTACTCCATCGGGAACCAAGTTGACCGGAGCTCACATATATAATCAAGACGGTGGGGATGAGGATTTTATGCAAAAAGCCGTGATTTCTAGTGAAGGGCAGTACACTTCTTATGAATACTTTTTTACACTAAACCCCAAGGAAACCGCAACAGTTGTAATTGAATACGATCTTCCTTCAGGACTAAATTTAACAGCAGACTCCAAAGAATACTCGTTAATTTGGCAAAAACAGGCAGGAACTCACGACGACAGCTCGAAATTTGTATTCTCACCGCCTTTTGGTATGAATGTGGATTCTTACGAAGGATTTAGCAAAATTGAAGATGACAAGCTAATTTACGAGGATCCTTTAAACCAAGACAAAACTTTTAAAGTTTATCTCAAATAAGCTTAATCAAGTATAATAGGACTTGTAAAAACAAATAATGCCGATACAAGACATACCTCTTACTAATAAAATGCACGCTGTTCCGCAAAACTTTATGGATGTGGAATTTAAACTTATTGGGGATTTAACAATGAGGCAGTTTACGTATTTGATGATCGGCGGTGTGTCTGCGTATTTGACCTACTCAACAGTCGGAGGAGTTTTTAAATGGCCGTTTGTTCTATTTCTTGTAATTTTAGGACTGAGTTTTGCTTTTTTACCAATCCAAGAAAGGGGTTTAGACGTTTGGCTCGTTAATTTGTTTAAAGCTATTTATTCACCAACTCTTAGAATTTGGAAAAAAGCGCCGGTTATTCCAAGCGCATTGCTATATGAAAATTTAAATGTTGTTAAACAGGAGCTTATTACGCTTGCCCCTACTTCCAGCCGTCGAAAACTTGAGGAATATTTGCAATATCAATACAAAAAGGAAGACGAAGATCCGTTAGATATTCCCGAAATGGAATTTGTGAAAAGAGTAAGAGATGCCTTTGCTCCGGATGTTGAATTGGCAAATGCTAATTCGTTACGGGCGGCTCAAGCAACATCTTCATATGGTCAGGCGACGGGCCAATCATTTGGGAGGCAAATTGGTCAGCAAATTGAACAATGGGGTTTTGGGGTCGGAAGAGACATTTCTGTACCTCAAGTACAACCGGTTCAACCGGTTCAACCCGCACCTGTGGTTCAGCCGGAACCCCAAGCACCTCAAAAGCCAATTGAGCCGGAACCTACTCCTGTTCCAACACCAACGCCAACTACCACACCTGTACCCACACCTGTGCCAGTACAGCCCGCGCCTGTTCCGACAGTACCAACACCTGCACCCGCACCCGCACTGACACCAACGCCTATTCCGGCCC
>CAZHAM010000005.1:0-26563 GCA_964530415.1 uncultured Candidatus Saccharibacteria bacterium
AAAAAGTTTGGTGCCGATAAATTTGATTTACGCACTGAGGAAGAAAAACAGCAGGGAGTATTGGCATTTGCTTGGGTAGTTGATTTTCCTTTTTTCAAAAAAGTTGATAAAGCAGATAAAGCTGAAGTATTAGACAGCAAAAGCGGTTGGACTTTTACTCACAATCCGTTTAGCCAGCCTAAAGACGAGTTTATCGAAGATCAGCTTGGTAAAACGAACATTGAAAATATTTTAACTACGCAGTACGACCTAGTTTGCAACGGGTATGAAATCGGAGGCGGAAGTATAAGAGCCCACGATCCAAACGTTCTGCGCGCAACATTTGAAATAATGGGGTACACAGAACAGGAAATCAACCAAAGCGTTGGACACATGCTCGAAGCCTTTAAGTTTGGCACTCCTCCCCACGGAGGAATAGCTTTAGGCTTAGACCGATTAGTTATGCTTTTAGCAAACGAAGACTCGCTAAAAGAAACAATTGCTTTCCCGATGACGTCTTCGGGCAGAACTGCTGTAATGGACGCTCCAAGCGAGGTAGACGAATCTCAGCTTAAGGAATTACAAATTAGCATTAATAAAAAGAAATGAACGTTGTAACAGAGAAGATAGAAGATTTACTTTCTGGATTAAAGATTAAATACAGAAAGTTTGAACACGAGCCGGTTACTACCAGCGAAGACGCTGCAAGAATCCGTGATAAAGATATTTCAACGGGTGCGAAAGCATTAATTTTTATTGCAGACGGCGAGCCTATTCTTGTTGTTGTCCCGGGAGATAAAAGATTTAACACCAAAAAATTTAAACTTGATTTCAAGATAAAAGATTTATACATGGCCGATGCCGAAAAGTTAAAAGAAGTAACCGGACTTATCAAAGGCGCAGTCCCGCCTATCGGAAAAATTTTTGGCATTAAGACCTATTTTGATCAAAGTTTCACAAATAAAGACACCGTTGCATTTAATGCCGGTTCACTTACAATTTCGATTGAGATGGCTGCTGCTGATTTAATTACTGCCGCCGACCCAATAATTGCCGATATAACAAATGACTAACTCGTTTTCTCAGAAAATTCAGATAACTTTATTAAGAACTCTAATTTTTAGTATATGGGTATTTGATTGGGTTTCCCTTTTTCCGCTTAGTTATATTGTTTTAAAACTGCGTAAAGTCTTTTTAATTTTGTTTTTAAGTATTTTACTGATTGGCACTTTTTATTTGGTTGTCAGAAACGATGATACCGAGCAAAGTTCAATTGCTATACCCAGTGATTTGGCTTTTGAGGCACCTCAGTCGAGTTCAACATTTGCAGATGTTTTAGGCGCGCAGAATCCTAAGTCCGAAGAAATCCCTTCTGAAATAAAATTTCCCGAACCCAAAACCGAGGCCGGTCCAAAGCCCGAAGTTAGCGCCAAGTCAGTATTGGCAAAAGATGTATTGACGGACAAAACACTTTTTGAAAAAGCACCAAACTTAATTTTAGCCCCCGCTTCTACCACAAAACTTATGACTGCTCTCGTTGCTGTTAAAAACTATAGTTTAGAAGATGTTTTTGTTGTGCCAGTAGATTGCACAACAATTGATAGCACAAAAGCTTGGCTTCCGGCCGGATCATCTTTTAAAGTCCAAGATTTACTCTCTGTACTTTTAGTTTCTTCAGCCGGGGATGCCGCGTGTACTCTCGGATACGGACCCGAATCAACCTACGATATTTTTGTTTCCGAAATGAACGAAACCGCCCGTAAATTACAAATGAAAAATACCTTTTTTACAAATACGATCGGGCTGGACGGATATGCAAGTTCCCATTATTCAACTGCCGAAGACTTATATATTTTGGCTAAAGAGTCGATTAAAAACGTTACTATCAAAGAATTAGTTAAAACCAAGGATTTTAGTGTAAAAAGCGAAGATGGTTCGTATAATTTTACCGGACAAAATACAAACACCTTATTATGGGAATTGGACGGAACTGTGGGAATTAAAACCGGAACAACGGTTGAGGCCGGTGAAGTTTTAATTTACGAATACGAAAAGGACGGCAAAAATATTATTATTGTAGTTATGGGCAGTTCAAATAGATTTGCGGATACGAAAGCAATTTTAAATTGGATTTTAGACAGCTTCATTTTTCCGGCTGTTTAATAAAGTCTCCGCTAACCGCAGGATAGTAGATCACAACACTTCCGCCGTCAGTTCCTCTGGTTGTGTAGTTACCTTCGAACACAAAAATCGGCTGCATATAAGTTTGCTGCACAGTTGCTTCGTAATAAGCTAAATAAACATTATTTATTATTATTTTCTCAACTCTAACTGGTTTATACGGTTCAAATATATTTCCGTCTTTTGGTAAAACAGATGCTATTACTCCGTTTCCGTCTTTAACTTTATTCCAAGCCTCATCAACAAAAATAATCGGATATGTGGCCTCAGGATTTGTGTCCACGTCCCAATAAATTGCTTTTACGAAAGGATGTTTGTATGGCGTTCCTCTAAGAGATGACGGGCTATAAATTAATGATAAGTTTCCTTCGTCGTAATTTGAGGTTAATACATCGTAGTCTCCGATTTTCTTAAACAAACTGACTTTTGCAGCGTTTCCGTCAACATTGCTTTTTAGCTCTACAATTTTATTCCCGATAGCGGTACCCAGTACTGCGGTTTTTTTCCCGTTGGCGTATAGACCGGTGTTATATCTTTGGATATTAATAAATATTTTTTCCGCCTCGCGTATGGCCGTTTCCTTATTAACATTCGCCTGGTATATTTTTGATGTTACATTTTCTAAATCAGTTTGGTATAAAAGCTCCAAAGTATTAATCTGTATTGTTAAAGTCCCGCCTGTGACAATTTCCCGCCACTTATACACATTGCCTTTTAAGTCCGAGATTAATTCTCTATCACTAAAACCAAGATAAAACGCATGGTTTTGTGCGTTTTTACCTGCCAGATAAGAAAACTGAGGTGGAATAAATTTGTAAACAGGCAACTTTCGTGGAAATTCGAAATCAAGGTAGCCACCTTTTGTATTAAGCTCATATTTAGGCTCGCCTTCAATCTTTTTTTGTTCAAAACTCAAAGCTGGCAATGTGCCGTATAGAGCGTTTGCCGGATCCCGATCGGGTAGGATTTTTCTAATGGTGTTTCTTACTCTAGGAAAAAGGAAAAAGATAAATATGTAATAGAAAACTATCACGACACTGGCAATCTTTAGACCTAGTTTTATGTATTGAGATGCTTTAGTAAGGTTCATTCCCTTTCATTTTAGCGTTATTCGGCTTGTTTGCAAAGAAACCAATAAACCGCACGATTCTTTTGTGATAGAATCAAGGCCAGAATATATGATTGAAAGCAAAAAAACTGTAAGAACAAGAATTGCCCCTAGTCCCACGGGCCAACTTCATATAGGCCATGTGAGAACTAGTTTATACGATTACGCGCTGGCTAAAAAATTTGGGGGAAAGTTTGTAATCAGAATTGAAGACACGGATAAAAAAAGACAAATCGATGGTGCGATAGAAAAAATATTGGAGTTACACGAATACATTGGGTTAAATTGGGACGAAGGTCCAAAAGTCGGTGGTCCTTACGCACCTTATATTCAAAGCGAAAGATTAGACATTTATAAAAAATATTCCCAAGAGCTCATTGATTCTGGTCACGCATACTATTGTTTTTGTACCGAAGAAAGATTAGAAAAATTAAAAGAGGAACAAAAAGCAAATGGAAGTCCCTCAACAAAATACGACAAGCACTGCGCAAACCTTTCAAAACAAGAAATTGAACAATATCTAAAAGATGGCACGTCCTATGTTGTTAGATTAAATATTCCCGAAAATGAAGAAATTATTTGGAAGGACGAAGTATTGGGAGAAATTAAAGTTAATACAAATGACATCGATGATCAGGTTTTGATTAAATCAGACGGTTTCCCGACATATCATTTAGCAGTTGTGGTAGACGATCATTTGATGGAAATAACTCACGTTTTAAGAGGAAACGATTGGCTCCCATCAACTCCTAAACACGTTTTACTTTATAAGTACTTTGGTTGGAATCTTCCTTTATTTATTCATTTGCCAAATTTAAAAGAGGTTGAAGGTACAAAAAAACTTTCAAAAAGATACGGCGCGGTCGCGCTCGAGGATTTTATTAGGGAAGGTTATGTTTCTGAAGCAATTTTAAATTATCTTATGTTTTTGGGCTGGAATCCCGGTACTGAAAAAGAAATTTATTCGCTGGAAGAATTTGTTAAAGATTTCTCTGTTGAAAAAATTCAGTCAAACGCTCTAGTGTCTTTTGACAGAGTCAGGTTTATGTGGATAAATGGGCATTACATAAGAAACTACCCGACCGAAGTTTTGATGGAAAAATTACTTGATTGGTCAGTTAGTTACGATATTAAATTAAACGGTACAGAAAACGGCCGATTTAAAGATAAAAACAAAATTCTATTAATACTAGACCTGATAAAAGAGAGGATGAAAGTTCTATCAGAGTTTAATTTATTAACAGGGTATTTTTTTAATGAACCGGCAATAGATAAGGAACTTTTAATTAGTTTTACAGAATCCGAACAAAGGTCAAATGAAATCATTTCAAACTTTCTCGATTTTTATAATTCAATTAGTGCAAGCGATTGGAACAAAGAGTTTTTAGATGTTAAATCGCACGAGCTTCTTGCAAAATACGGATATAAACCTAAAGAAGCGTTTATGTCTTTGAGAATTGCTGTGACTGGAGATAAAGCTACACCGCCCCTTTTCGATGTGTTGGCGGTTTTAAATAAAGAAACGGTTGTAAATCGACTTTCAAAAGTTTTGAAAATCTAACCTAGAGACTATTTCTATTTAAACTAGAAATTAGCAGATTGTATTTATATAGTGTATTGCTAAAATATAAAAGTATGACAAAAGAAATAAAAACAAATATAAGTACGGAGTCGAAAAATAAAGATATTGCTTTGCAAACTGCAATTGACCAGATTGAAAAATCATTTGGAAAGGGGTCAATTATGAAGCTTGGGGATAAAGCCGGTAAAGAAAGTATAGCGGTCATCCCAACAGGTTCTATCGCACTTGATTTAGCAATAGGTGTGGGCGGTGTACCAAGAGGCAGAATCGTTGAAATTTATGGACCTGAATCCTCAGGTAAAACAACACTTGTCCAACATATTATTGCTGAAGCCCAAAAAGCAGGTGGAAGCGCAGCTTTAATCGACGCAGAACACGCATTTGATCCAGCATATGCCGTAAAAACCGGTGTTAATATCGTGGAACTTTTGGTTGCCCAGCCCGACACAGGCGAACAAGCTTTAGAAATTGCCGAAACTTTAATTAGATCTAATGCAGTTGATGTTGTAGCTATAGATTCGGTTGCCGCCTTAGTTCCCAGAGCTGAAATCGAGGGAGACATCGGTGATTCGCACATTGCTATGCAGGCAAGATTAATGAGCCAAGCTCTCAGGAGAATTATCGGTGCGGTAAGTAAATCAAGATGTACAGTAATATTCACAAACCAATTGAGAACAAACATCGGAATCATGTTCGGCAATCCTGAAATTACAGCCGGAGGAAAAGCATTAAAATATTACGCTTCAGTACGATTAGAGATTAGAAGAATCGAAAGCATAAAAGGCGCCACTGATGTTGTAGGAAACAAAGTAAGGGTTAAAGTCGTTAAGAATAAAGTTGCCCCACCTTTTAGGACAGCAGAATTCGACATCATGTTTAATGAAGGTATAAGCAAAGAAGGCGGAATAGTTGATGTTGGCGTAGAATTTGGAATTGTTAAAAAAAGTGGAGCCTGGTACGAGTATGAAGGTCAAAAACTTGGGCAGGGCCGTGAATCAGCCAAAGACCTTTTGCGCGGAAATCCAAAATTACGGGATGAGATTGAAAAAAAGATCCGGGTAGAGGTTGCGAAGAAACGCGATGTTCCACTTCAAATCGGTGGAGAAGAAAACGCAGAAGACACAAGTGATACACGCGATAGTAACGGTTCTGAAGAATAAAACATAGTATTATATATGCATGGATAGCGAAATTCTAAATAAGCTTTATTTAAAGGTACTGAATTTTGTTTCATATTCTCCGCGCTCGAAAAAAGAGATTGAGGAGCGCCTTGAAAAATATATTCAAAGTGAAAAACTTTTAGAAGACGAAGCAGAAGAAGCAAGGGATTACGTAATCGAAACGTTAACAGGTCAGGGGTATATCGATGACGAAAAAATTGCAAAAGACCTTTTATTCTCCTATCAAAATTCAAGAAAACCTAAGAGTTCTAAGCAGATTAAAATGCATCTCTACAAGAAAAAACTTTCGGAGGAACTTATTAGTCGAGTAGTTTCACAAATTGATACCGAATCAGAATTTGAGTCGGCTCTTCAAATACTTTCCAAAAAAGCAAAAAATGTTAATGCGCCTATAGGTTTTTTAGAATCTCAGAAACTCGTGAAATACCTTTTATCTAAGGGCTTTGACTACTCAATATCAAAACGTGCAGTTGACACATTAAATGAGGTAAAATAGAATTCGATACAAAGATATGCTATGAACCAGATGTTTAACCTAGTAAATAAAATACTCGATTCAGTCTCTGGGGCCGTTTTATACGGTTTTGGCAAGGTATTTATGATTTTCGTGTTGGCTAAAAGGATCACGTTTATATTATTATTTAGCCCTATATCTGCAAAAATGACGTTTTCGCGGAACCTATCATATAATACCCTGTTGCCATAATCTTTGGCTTTCTTTGATCAAAAATTCAATTAATTGGAGGAAATAAAGTGGAACAAATATCGATCATTGTAATATTATTGGCGTCACTGGGCGCCGGTGTCTTTTATTTTAGTAAAGGGAACAAATCAGAAGAAAAAAAGGAAAAACCTGAAGAAAGCGACAAAAACGTTGTTGCAACAGGATTTGGCTCAGGCGGCCAGGGAGAAGTTAGACCTGGGGAGGTAAGCTCGGCCCAGGGAACAAACTCACCTGTATTTCAGACCACAGAACCTGTTAAAGCGGTCGAAACAACCTTTTCTCAGCCTCAACAGCCTGTTATGGAGCCAAACTCAGCTATTCCGGCCCAAAAGTCGGCAGCAGTTGAAGCTTATATTGCCGAAGCTAGATCCCGAGCCAGGGAGATTATAGTAGAAGCGAAATCGGTGGCTTTAAAGGTAAAAACAGAGGCTGAAGACGAAGTCAGAAAAGTTAAAGATAGGGCGAGCGAGCTCGAAAAGACAATTATGGTCGAAAAGGCTCAGTTAGAGGCAAAAGACCGAGATCTTGAAAATAGAGCAAACACATTAAAAGCCGCAAAAGAAACAATTGAGAGAAAGCAGGAAGAAATCGAGGGTTTATACAAGAAACAAAGCGAATCGCTTGAAAAAATCGCCTCTTTATCAAGAGATGAAGCTAAAAAACTTTTAATGACAAATCTCGAAAGAGAGCTTCAGGAAGAAAAAGGTAAACGCATTAGAGAAATAGAAGATGAAACAAAACATGAAGCAGATCAAAGAGCGAAATCAATTTTATTGGAAGCCATGAGATTTGGTGCCACAGATTATGTTGTTGAGTACACAACTTCAAAAATTAAACTACCCGATGAAGAAATAAAAGGAAGAATAATCGGTAAGGAAGGCAGAAACATTAAAGCTTTTGAAGAAAACACAGGAGTGGATTTGGATATGGACTCAACTCCCGGAGAAGTTTTAATTTCCTCATTTGATCCGGTAAGACGAGAAATCGCCAAAATTTCATTAGAAAGATTAATTACAGACGGTAGAATTCAACCCGCAAGAATTGAAGAAATAGTTCAAAAGACTGCATCCGAAGTAGAGCACATTATTTATAAAGCAGGAGATGATTTATGCCACAAAGTCGGCGCATACAATATTCCAAAAGAAATAATCCAAATGCTCGGGAAATTTAAGTACAGATTCTCTTACGGGCAAAACATGATTGAGCATACACTAGAAGAAACACGCATCGGAATAGCGCTTGCCCACGAGCTTGGGGTTAATGTTGAAGTTGTAAAACTTGGATGCTTATTTCACGATATCGGAAAAGTTGTAACGGAAGACGAAGGAACGCACGTTGATCTTGGAGTCGACTTACTTAAAAAACATAAAATATCAGATGAAGTAGTAAATTGCGTTGCAGAACATCACGAAGACAAACCGTTTAGTTCAATCGAATCCGCAATTGTAAATTTGGCCGATCACATAAGTGGTGCAAGACCCGGAGCACGAAGTGAAGACTACGAATCATATGTAAAAAGATTAAAAGATTTAGAAGCAGCTGCAACTTCATTTGACGGTGTAGAAAAAGCTTTCGCGGTTTCAGCAGGTAGAGAAGTACGCGTATTTGTTTCACCTGATCGAGTTGATGATGCGTCTACCGCATTATTAGCAAGAGAAATTGCGCGTAAGATAGAGCTAGAACAGACCTATCCGGGTGTTGTTAAAGTAATCGTCATTAGAGAAACAAGAGCGCAAGAAACTGCAAAATAAAATAGCAATATACATTGTAATAACACTGCACTGCTGTTTTATATAGGTTTGGCGCGAAAAAAGCCTTGTCTATGGTTTACAAAAATGGTATTAATAAACGTGCAAAAGTTGTTCTTTTGCACAATTACTCATGAAGATACTATTTGTTGGAGAAATAGTTGCAGAGCCCGGAAGAAAAGCTGTAAGGCAAGTTTTGCCTGATGTGATTAAAGAATATTCTCCGGATCTTGTCTTGGCCAATGCAGAAAATTCTGCGGCAGGTCGGGGGGTTACATTAGATATTTTAAAAGAACTTCAAAATCTCGGCATAAATTATTTCACCGGCGGCGATCACATGTTTTGGCAAAGAGGAACTGACGAAATTATTGACGACATGCCAGTAATCAGGCCCGCAAATTATCCTGACCCGACACCAGGTAAAGGTTATGTAATTTTAGACACAGGTAAAAACGGAAAAGTACTTTTAATAAACCTTATGGGCCGTACGTCATTTTCAAGTTTATTTTCTTACTTAGACGATCCCTTTAGAAAAGCCGACGAAATACTAAAAGAATTTGAAGGTGAAAAATTTTCCTCAATTATTGTTGATTTTCATGCGGAATCTTCCAGCGAAAAATATACACTCGGGTTTTATTTAGACGGCCGTGTAGACGTTTTTATCGGCTCTCACACCCACGTTCCATCAGCCGACGGTTTCGAACTTCCTAAAGGTACGCTATATTTATCAGATGTGGGCATGACCGGAATTATTGATTCTGTACTTGGAGTAAAGACAGAAATAATTACAAATTTATTTTTAACAGCACGAAATCAAAAATTTGAATGGGCCGAATCTGGAAGAAAAGCTTTCAGAAGCGTATTATTTGATACACAAGAAAAGACAATACAAAGAATAGACAAAATACTTTAAAAGAAAATGCAGTTTTTAAATTATTTTTAAAGATTGCACATTCTCGAAAAGAATTTTAAAAAGAAAATTAGCCTAACAGGCATACCTTGAGAGGGGGTGTACTTAGCGATGACAAAAATAGATTTAATTGCAAAAGTTGCAGACATGGCAGGAATGACCAAGGTCGATGCAACAAAAGCAGTCGATGCAGTAGCTGATGTAATAACAGGAGCATTAAAGAGTGGTGAGAAAGTTACATGGACCGGATTCGGAACATATGAAGTAAGATCCAGAGCAGCAAGAATGGGAAGAAATCCTCAAACAGGCGCTCCTCTTCACATTGCGGCAAGCAAGACCCCAGCATTTAAAGCTGGTAAAAGCTTAAAGGATTCCGTTAAGTAAGTTCTCCTTAATTAGATAAGCCAATAAGCACAGGGACGCTTTTGTTTTGCGGTTTGCTAAGATTACCTTTTACCTGTAAGCATCTAGAGGCTTACAGGTTACACGAGAAACGAAGGGGGCGGCGTAAGTCGCCCTTTTTGTCGCCTCCATACCCATTTCCCCCATTCATGACCTATAGCATTGATTTATTAAGTTTTTGGAGTTATAATCACATTGTTGTAATTTACAATATTCTGAATACAAAACACCCGGAGGTGCGTTATGGCTATAGTGTTCTTTGTTTTCTTTTTGTTGTTTTCATTCATCTTAGTGGTTACCAAACCATTAAGAAAAAAAAGAATCAATCTCTGGAGCTGGGTTCTCCCAGTTTTCATCGCATTTTGGGTATCTACTATATATTCGTTCAATCAAAACGGGTACCCAAGAGTAATAGAACCCGCAGTTTACGGTGCATTTCTCGGCTGGCTTCCTGTCTACATCATCAGCAAAGTAGTCGGAATATTTCACCATTAATTACAACCTTGAGCCTCGTCCATGTTTTTATGCGTAATTTGCATATTTGGACGGGGCTCTCTACATTTATGCCGTCTCACTTTTTAGTTACTAATATCTAGCACAACCAAATATCAAGTGCTAAAATACCCTCATGCCAAATTCAAAAAATTATTACGACATTTTAGGTGTTAAAAACAACGCGTCTCCAGAAGATATAAAATCTGCATATCGTAAGATGGCTCGCGAACATCATCCCGATATGGTAGGTCAAAGCGATAAAGACGCTGCCGAAAAACGGTTTAAAGAAATTAACGAAGCTTACCAGGTATTAAGTGATACTGAAAAACGCAAAGTATACGATCAGTACGGTTCATCTGCCTTTACAAACGGTGGTGGTGTTAATCAAGGATTCAATGGCTTCGGAGGTTTTGGCGGAGCCGGAGGGGCAAGACAGGGCCAATGGGGGCCTTTTACTTACTCCTATACAAGTACGGGAGGTGCGAATCAAAGCAATGGTTTTGGAGATATGGATCCTTTTGATGTATTTGAGCAGTTTTTTGGATCCAGGGGTTTTGGCGGTTCGGGTAGAAATCCAAGAAAAGGAAAAAATTTATATTACGAAATCCACATTGATTTTACTGAAGCTGTATTTGGCTTAGAAAAAGATATTTCGATTGAGAGCGGCAAGGTTAAGATAAAAATACCCGCAGGTGTTCACGACGGCACCGAGTTAAGATTTTCTGAAAAAGGCATGAAAGGACCTAACGGCGTGCCAAACGGAGATTTGTTAATTACTGTACGGGTTAAGCAGCCGAGAGACTTTACTGTAAACGGTGAAAATATTTATATTCAAAAAGAAATCGATTTTGTAGACGCGGTTTTAGGCGACACTATAGATATCCCTTCGGTTGATTTATCAAATAAAACCGGAATAGGAAAATCAACTCTGAGAATTCCTTCGGGGACGCAATCCGGAACAAGGTTTGTAGTAAGAGGAAAAGGAATGCCACGTTTAGGCAGATCCGGCCAGGGAGATTTGTACGTCCAGGTGTTTGTGAAGATCCCCTCAAAAATATCAAGAAAACAAAAAGAAATACTCGAAACCTACAAGAATACCTTATAGTTCAACTAGCCATTTGACCAAATGCCACAAGGTATGCTAATTTATGCAGGTAAACAAGTTTGTTGGGAGATAACGATTTATTAGGTGGGTATGTGCCCGCCTTTTTAGTTACAATACAGCAAATTTGGCGTAGAATGGGTAAACAATATGTCTATAACAGAATTTAGTTTAGCTTTAAACCAGGTAGCTACCGAACGGGGAATTCCCGTTGAGAGCGTTGTTGAATCAATAAAAACAGCGTTGGCAACCGCGTATAAAAAAGACAGAAAAGAGCACGGCGAGGACATAGAGGAGTTAGAGGTCGATGTTGACCTTAATGAGCATACCGGCGAAGTAAAAATATTAAAAGAAGGCAAAGATGTAACTCCCTCAGGATTTGGGAGAATCGCAGCACAAACAGCAAAACAGGTAATTCTTCAAAAAATAAGAGAAACCGAAAAAGACGTTGTCATCACAGAATTTAAAGCCAAATTAGGCGAAATTGTACTAGGACAGGTTTTTAGAATTGCAAATGGCGTAATAACTTTGGATCTTGGAAAATCCCACGCCCAAGGTGTAATGCCACAATCAGAGCAAGTTGCAACAGAAATGTACAGAATAAACCAAAGACTTAAGGTATTGGTAAAAGACATCAGACAGTCACCCAAAGGAACCGAAATAATAGTAAGCAGATCAGATCCTGATTTTGTAAAGAAACTTTTTGAACAAGAAGTACCAGAAATTGCTTCCGGCACAGTAGTTATCGAAGCAATAGCCAGAGAAGCGGGTTCCAGAACCAAGATGGCCGTTCAATCAAGTGACGACAAGGTTGATCCGGTAGGAAGCTGCGTAGGCCAAAAAGGTGTCAGAGTCCAATCTATAATCGCAGAGCTTTTTGGTGAAAAAATTGACATTGTGCCTTTTTCAAACATTACTGAAAAATATATTGCAGCAAGTTTATCACCCGCAAAAGTAACCGAAGTTGATTTGCACGAAGAAGACAAAAGAGCCGTAGTATCGGTTCCGGAAGATCAGCAAAGTTTAGCAATTGGTAAAGAAGGTCAAAACGCCAGACTTGCAAATAAACTTACAAGATGGAAGATCGACATTAAAGGTTCGGGCGGATTATTTGAAGAAGAGAAAGTTGAAAAAGAAGCTTCCGCATCGAAAGAAAAGAAATCAGTTGTTGGCATATGGGATTCTGAAATTAAAAAAGCTCCCAAAAAGTCTAAAAAAGAAGAAACCACAGAGGACCTTGCAGAGGACGTAGATGAAAAAGTGGAAGTGCAAGAAGACCAGAATAGCTAAACTTTATATGGTCAAAACAATGAACTTAAAAATAAAAGAAGTATGTCTAATAAGTCTGAAAACACAACTAAACAAAATACAAGAGCGCCCATTGTCACAATTATGGGACATGTTGATCATGGCAAAACAAGTATACTCGACATGCTTAGGCATACCCGCGTTCAGCTTGGTGAATACGGAGGAATAACTCAGCATATCGGTGCTTATCAAATTGAGCACAAAAATCAAAAAATCACATTTATAGACACTCCCGGACATGCAGCCTTTACTCAGATGCGTGCCAGAGGCGGAAGAGCAGCCGATTTAGTTGTTTTAGTTGTAGCCGCAAACGAAGGTGTAATGCCCCAAACCAAAGAAGCAATCTCACATATAAGAGCAGCGGGAGCACCCATGCTTGTCGCATTCAATAAAATGGATTTACCCGGAGCTAATCCCCAAAAAGTTAAACAAGAACTTGCCATTGAGAATGTGCTGATGGAGGACTGGGGCGGAGAAATTATGGGAGTAGAAGTTTCTGCTAAAACCGGTGCGGGATTAGATAAACTTTTAGATTCGATTTTGCTTTTAGCCGAAATGAACACTTTAGTCGGGAATCCCGAGGATGAGCTTGAAGCTACAATAATCGAAGCCAGGTTGGATCGAAAAAGAGGCGTTGTTGTATCGTGTATTGTTAAAAACGGTACTTTAAGGGTTGGCGATCTGATAACAGCAAGTGGTAAAGAAGCAAAAGTAAGAATGTTATCCGATGATAGCGGTAAAAACATTTCAAGCGCCGGACCTTCTACACCGGTTGAGATATTAGGTTTCAAAGAAGTTCCCAATGTAGGTGACATTGTTGTTGATAAAGGTAGTGAACTAGCAGAACTAGCCATCAGCGATAATAGGGTTGAAATAATTGGAAAAGACGCCAAAAAACTTGTAAATATAATTTTAAAAGCAGACACACAAGGAACTTTAGAGGCTGTTAAAGCTAGTTTAGCCGATCTTGTGTCGTCATCGGTAGGAGCAAGTTTTGCTATTAAGATTTTGCAGGCTTCAACAGGCGATATAAATGAGTCGGATGTTATGTTGGCCCAAAGCACCAAAGGTATCGTTTTAGGTTTTAATGTGAAAATACCTACAAATGTATCGGATTTTGCTGACGACCAAAAGGTAAAAGTTAAAACTTACAAAGCCATATACGAATTAATCGAAGAGGCTTTAGAAGTTCTTGAGGGAACAGCAGTTTCTGAAGAAGCAAAAATTAAAGGCCGCGCGCATGTTTTAAAACTCTTTAAGTTGCCATCAGGCGATGTTGTTATCGGATGTAAGGTTTTAGCCGGAGCAATTAAAGAAACCTCCAGAGTTACGATTTTTGATAAAGACCCTGCAGATGTTACAGAATTGGATATTCCTTTGTACATTGGAAAAGTTAAAAAACTTAAAAAAGGTAAAGACGAAATAGCCGTTGCAGGTAAAGATACCGAATGCGGAGTTCTACTCAAACCTGAGTTTTTAGATGTAGAAGTAGGTAATTGGATAGAAGTTTTATAAAATAACCCATCCCCGTTTCTTATTGACACTATAGGCCTATTTTGATACAATGTTCGGACGGTGAGAAAACCGGATTTCACGTTAATTCCTCACAGTCAAACTTGCCCCTAAAATAATATGGATACATTTAATATTGAAGCATTGAATCAAATACTTAAAAACGCGCAACAAATAGCAGTGGTGCCGTCAACCCAGTCCGGCGACGAGTCGTTCTGTGCAGGCGCGGGTCTGTTTTACGCGTTAAAAGACAGCGGAAAAACCGCTTCTTTTATATACACTGGCCAAGTCTCGGACAGATACAAGGATATGGTTGAAGATCGTGACATGATTAAAAACGTTGAAACACGGGAGTTATTTGTAACTGTAGATTATTCTGATACACCGGCTTCAAAAGTTAATTACGAAATTGAGAACGAAAAGCTCATATTTAGGCTCGGTCCCATAAGCAAGAACTTCGATTTAAATAAGGTAACGTCTGAACTTCGAGGTTATTCCTTTGATACCGTTATAGTCGTTGGTGCGCGAACACAGGGCGAAGTAGACGTAATTTACCGTGAGCTTGGTCTTGCTGAAAATAACACCCACGTTATAAACATCGATACTTCATTAAGTAACACACGGTTTGGTAAAACAAACATAATAGACGACTCCAAAACCAACTTAAGCCAATTAGCCCTAGAATTAGTTGCAAAAACTGAGCTTACTCTAAGTGTTAACGCTGCAAAAGCTTTTCTCAGGGGTATGACCTATAGGGAGAACGCATAAGGATTGCTATTTAATAATATTTTTGTTAGTATAATCTACGAATATGGCTCTAATTAAAGAAAAAAAGACACAAATAATAAAAACCAACAGACTTCACGAAGCCGACACAGGCTCTCCTGAAGTACAGGTTGCATTGTTATCTGAGAAAATCACAAAGTTATCAGAGCATTTAAAACTTCACAAAAAAGATAATCATTCAAGAAGAGGTTTATTGCAAATGGTAAATAAAAGAAGAAGACTCTTAGCGTATTTGAAAAGAAAAGACGAAGAGAGATACAATTCTTTAGTAGAGAAAATCGAGCTAGGTAAATAATTAACAATTTAGGAGATGCGGAGCATTTTCAGTTTGATTAGGGAATGTAATATTGTGCACTGGACTGTGCATAATCTTTTGTCTCTTAATCCTCTGAAGATACCCGCACTAAAATAGAAATGAATATAATTAAAAAAGAAACTACGTACGCTGGTAGAAAATTAACCTTGGAAACAGGTGAGTTAGCCATATTGGCAAACATGTCTGTAAAAGCAACTTACGGAGATACGGTACTTTTAGTTACTGTTGTATCCGGAGACGCCAATCCCGAGATTGATTTTTTCCCGTTAACAGTAAATTACGATGAAAGATTGTATGCTAGTGGTTTAATAAAGTCATCCAGATTTGTAAAAAGAGACGGCAGACCTACAGACGATGCCGTTATTATAAAAAGACTAATCGATCATGCTATAAGACCTCTTTTTCCGCACGACTATATGGACGAAGTTCAGATTATTGTAACAGTACTATCGTTAGACGAAGATTCAGACCCGGAAGTATTAGCAATGATAGCAACATCAGCCGCTTTAATGGCATCAAATATCCCTTGGAACGGTCCTATGATGACAGCAAGAGTCGGGTATGTTGAAGAGAAATATGTTTTAAATCCCACAAGAGATCAAGTTAGAGATAAAAGTGAACTTGATATGATTGTTTCGTTCGTCGGAGAAGATAAAAAGTTCTTAGCAGTTGAAGCTGAGGCAGATATTCTTCCTGAAGAAAAAATATTGGGCGCGATAGAGTTTGCTAAATCAGGAGTTGATGAAGCTTACAAAGTAATAATGGATTTTGCAGCAGAAGTAAATCCAAAAGGCGAAAAGTATGAGTATGTCTCTAAAGCCTTGGACGAAACCATGTTTAAAGAGATTTCAGATATCGCTAAGCCAAAAATTGACGAACAGATTAAAATGGGATTCGATAAAGTAAAATCTAAAGTTGCCGAAGAAGCAATCAGAGATGAAATTTTAACAACATTTGACGGAAAATATAAAAAAGCAGATATGATGATGGCGCTTGAAGAGCTTGAAAAAAAGGCTATGCAGCACTTAATTTTAGATGAAGGAAAAAGACCCGATGGCAGAGATATTGATGAAATCAGAGAAATTACCTCAAAAGTAGGTATTCTTCCCAGAACTCACGGTTCGGGTTTATTTACAAGAGGTGTTACACAGGTTTTAACTGTAGCAACTTTAGGTTCTCCTTCGCTCGAACTTTTGGTTCAAAATATGTACGGCGAAGAGTCCAAAAGATACATTCACTACTACAACTTTCCTCCATTCTCAAACGGTGAGGTTGGACGAGTCGGTGTACCAAAATCCAGAGACGTTGGTCACGGAATGCTTGCCGAAAAAGCTTTAAGAGCAGTTTTGCCCAGCCAAAAAGACTTTCCTTATATGATACTTTTGGTGTCAGAGACATTGTCTTCCAGCGGATCATCTTCAATGGCGGCAACATGCGGTTCAACACTAGCCTTAATGGACGCAGGCGTGCCAATAAAAGCACCCGTTGCGGGAATCGGAGTTGGAATAATAGTTAACGATGATTTTAGCAAATTCAAGATCTTGACTGACCTTGCATACAAAGAAGACGCGTTCGGATTTTTAGACTTTAAGATGACCGGAACAAGAGAAGGTGTTACAGCAATACAGTCTGATATGAAGCTTGCCGGAATTCCTACGGATATTATGCCTGAAATTATAAAACAGTCTAAAGACGCAAGAATGAAGGTTTTAGACAAAATGGAACAGGTAATAAGTAAGCCAAGAGCCGAAGTATCCGAAAGAGCTCCTAAAATGTCCACAACAACTATTGATCCTTCAAAAATCGGACTTGTTATCGGAAGCGGTGGAAAGAATATTAAGGAACTTCAGGAAGTAACCGAAACAGAAATATTTATCGATGATGACGGTAGCATTGTTGTCACAGGTTTGAGCAAAGAAAATACCGATAAAGCCGTAAGTTTAATTGACGGAATGACCAGAGACATAGAAAGAGGCGAAATTTACGACGGTGTAGTTAAAGAAATCTTGGACTTTGGTGCATTGGTAGAAATACTCCCGGGAAAAGTAGGTTTGCTTCATGTTAGCGAGATACTAAATACATATGTCGAAAGAGTTGAAGACCATCTCCATATTGGCGATACAGTTAAAGTAAAAGTATTAGATGTCGGGAATGATGGAAAGATTGGTTTATCCAAAAGAGCATTGGAGCCGGGTTACGATGAAGAGGGTGCAAATCAAAAACGTATGGAAAGACGCAATAGCGGTGGCGGCGGAAGAGGAGGTTTTGGAGGCCGAAGAGAAGGTAGAAGACCCCATAGATAACGGGTATAATTGAGTGAATGACGCATAGAATCTGCCCAAAATGCAAAACAACATTGGGTTCATATGATCACTTTTTCTGCAGTAATTGCGGAGAAGAATTGAAGGGTGAATTAATAAATCCCGGCAATAGCATTGTGCAATCACTGACCCTCGAATCTGCTTCGGAAAAGAAATTGAATGTTGAAGAGCACTTAATACCCGTTTTGAAAAATGTATTTCACATACTCAATTTAAAAGATGTTGCTTTGGTTATAATTTTGTTTTTAGTTGTTGGAGTTCCTTCAATTGTTTGGATCGGAAATCTTAACAATTATGTGGCCGAAGTACCAAAAAATACTAATAAAGTGGAAACGATAAGAGAAGGTAGTTTAATAAAGATTGACAGCGATTTTAAAAGTCATGTTTTTGGGTCGGACTTTGTTGAAGAATATGTGCCTTATGATGTGGATGCGTATATCGAAGTTAATGATTTTCAAAAATTCTCAGAACTCTTTTATCTTTTTGATCCCGGTTATGAAGAAATTCTTACCACTCTCGCACCGCGTGTTGATTCTCATTTCGCTGCGTTTTTGATCACAACTAACAACGAACCGGTGTGGACCATAATTTTATTTCCATTCGAAGAGTTGCGTGATTCTGACGCTGAAATTGATTTTAGTAAATACTCGTGGCTTAAAGTTGATCAAATCGATAAAGCTTTGATATTGACTACAGGTGATACGATAAAAAGCGTAAGAAACGCAAGATTAAAAATCGACAAAAATCTTTCGATGAACCCAAATTTTGTGAGAAACAAAAGTCAGATTGCAAAAAACGGAAAAGTGATGGTAATTACATTTAATGACGCAGGTAAAAACTATTTTAGAGACATTCCAAAAAACAATTTACCTGAAGATTATGTAAAATTACTTGATATGTATAACGAGGCAGCTTTAAAAAATTTAGTCTTTAATTAAAATGGATCCGGATATACAAACTACAAACGAAGATAAAAATGCCAAGTTTCTGTTTGAGGAACTGCAAACTTTAAACAACAGAATTCAGCAAACACAAGGTTTGCCCGAAGATTTAAAACTTAAACTTGAACAAATGGTTATGAGACTCGAAAGAATGGCAAAATATGGCCATTACGAAACCGAGTTTGATACTTTGTCGAGATATATTGAAACTATTACGTCAATGCCTTGGTCGGTCAAAACAAAAGACAGGCTAGATCTGGCATTCGCTAAAGAGATGATGGATAAGACGCACTTTGGGATGGAATATGTTAAAGATCGTATTTTGGAATATCTTTCAACTTTGATACTTCTTAACAAACGGGGAAAAGATGCTATTTCCAGGTCTCCGATTTTACTTTTTGTAGGTCTTCAAGGTGTCGGTAAAACTACACTTGCACTATCCATCGCCAAAGCTTTGGAGCGAAAGTTTATAAGAATTGCTATGGGAGGTATCGGATCAACTTTAGAGCTTAGGGGTAAGAGCAAGGCATTCCCTGAGGCTGAGCCGGGCCAGATTGTTAAAGCCTTGATAAAAACAGGGGTCAAAAATCCGGTAATTCTTTTGGACGAAATTGAGAAAGCTAGCGGAGAAAAGGGTTTGAGATCGGATATTATGGCAGTTTTGCTCGAAATATTGGATCCTTCCCAAAACATTGAGTTTAGAGATCATTATGTTGATTATCCTGTAGATTTGGGAGACGTTTTGTTTATTTGCTCGGCAAACAACTTAGGAACTATTTCAGCCGCTTTGATGGACAGAATGGAAGTAATTAAAATGCCTTCATACACGGATGCTGAAAAATTGGCAATTGCCAAAGACTATCTAATGCCCCAAATATTTGAGCGCACCGGTTTACGACCCGAAGAACTGGAAATTGACCCAAACTTATGGCCGGGAATTGTAAGACCGTTCGGATTTGACACAGGAATAAGAAGTTTAGGCAGAACATTGGAATCAATCTGCCGAAAAGTGGCTAAAGAAATTGTTGAAGGAAAAACAACAAAAGTTTATCTGACTGCGGAAAACCTTAAATATTATCTGCCCCAATAATATATTTTGATATGCAAGACAAAGCAACCGAACTTGAACAGATTTCAAAAAACGTAAAAACTTGTAGAAAATGCAGATTGTGCGAAACAGCTCTCAATGCTGTTCCGGGCGAAGGTAACATCAATTCGGAAATTGTGTTTATAGGAGAAGCTCCTGGCCAAACCGAAGATGAAACCGGCCGGCCTTTTGTTGGTAGGGCAGGAAAGCTTTTAGATAAGTCCTTAGAAACAATAGGAAAAGTTAGATCAGAAGTGTGGATCGGAAATATTATAAAACACAGACCGCCTGAAAACAGAGATCCGCTACCTGATGAACTTAGCGCGTGCAGTCCGTATTTAGAAATGCAGCTTAGAGCAATTAAACCAAAAATGATTGTGACCTTGGGTAGATTTTCTATGAATTTTTTCTATCCCGAGGGAAAAATTTCCAGAGATAAGGGAAATTTAGTATTTACTGGAAAGTACTATGTTTATCCGATTTATCATCCCGCAGCTGCTTTAAGAAACCCGACTATGATGAGAGATTTTATGTCGGATTTTAAAAAGATTCCCGAAAATCTTGAAAAAGCGAAGAAAGTAAATAATTTAAATACTCACAGTGTAACTAATCCAGATGGACAGTTGCCCCTCGAGTTGTAATACTTAGTTAGTATGCTTAGTGAGCAAGCGCAAGGAGCGCAAAAAAATATGAAATATTTTAGTCAGAATCAAGAACAAGGCCTTTTAAAGATAATATCTTTTGGAGGCACAGAAACGGTTACAAAAAACATGACCGTTTATGAGTATAAAGATGAAATTGTAATCGTAGATTGCGGAGTAGAGTTTCCTGACGATGAAGCGTTGGGAGTAGATGTTCTTATTCCCGATTTTACATACGTTTTAGAAAACAAAGAAAAAGTAAAAGCACTTGTGATCACTCACGCACATGAGGACCACATCGGTGCTATACCTTATTTAATCGAAGAACTTAATGTACCTATCTACTGTAATAAGTTAGTCCAGGGTTTTATTGGCTCGAGATTTGAAGATAGAAGATTTAAAAAGTTAAAAGAAGGTCTAAGATTTAATTTACTAGAACCGGGAGTTGAAGTTACAATAGGTTCTTTTAAGTTTAAACCGTTCAGATTAAATCACTCGGTTCCGCGATCTATGGGGTTTGCAATTCATACGCCAGAAGGTTTGATAATGCATATGGCGGATTACCGCGTTGACTGGACACCGGTTTTAGATACCCCGCTTGATGTTGGTGAAATATCCACAATTTCAAAAGAAGGTGTGCTGTGCTTTTTATCAGATTGTTTGGGCTCAGAAGTAGAAGGTTACTCAAAATCCGAAAGTACTTTAACAGATACATTTACCGAACTTTTTGAGAAAGCCGAGGGAAGACAGTTACTGATTACTACAATCTCTTCTAACTTGTCGAGGATGTTCCAAATAATGACGGCGGCTGTTCACAGTGGCAGGCGAGTTGTGTTGGGTGGTAGATCCATTATTCAAAGTGTAGCTGTAGGAAAAAGCTTAGGTCTAATACCTTTTCCGGATGATTTGTTTGTTGGTGAGCAGGATGCTGCGAGTTATCCACAATCCGACTTGGTATATATTGCAGCAGGATGCTATGGCCAGCAAGGCTCAGCTCTTGATAGGGCAGCCCGAAAAGAACACAAAAACATAATTTTAGAAGACAACTCTATGGTTGTGTTTTCCGCGGATCCTAATCCTCCGGGAGTTGATGTTGCCGTCGAAAGGCTCATGGCGGTTTTGACTTTGGCAGGAGCCGAAGTCATCTACAGCAAAATTCAGGCGAATTTGCATGTTTCCGGCCACGGAGCAAGGGGAGATCTTACAATGATGGCTAAATTAGTTAACCCAAAATACTTTATACCTATTGGAGGTACTATTACTAAGATGCGCGCATACTCAAATATGATTGGAGATTTAGGTTTTGATAAAAAATCGGTATTTGAGCTTAAAGAAGGTGAAACTCTCGAATTTATGGGTGGAAACGCTCGTATGGGAGAGAAAATTGTAGTTAAACCGGTTTATATTGATCAAAATAGTATCGATGAGGTAAATCCTGTTGTTGTAAAAGACAGATCCCACCTTTCTGAAGAAGGGGTTTTTGTTGTTGTAATTCCAATTTCCCCTGACGGGAATGTAAAGGCAAACAAATGCGAAGTCGTAACACGCGGGTTTGTTTACGTTAAAGATTCACAGGAATTGTTAGAAAAATCCAGGAGATTTATCGAAAAATCGGTAAATAAAAACTTAGAGAAAAATAAGGACTTTGGATCTATCAGAAAAAGGGTAGAATCGGAAATCGAAAGATTTCTATACAAGGAAACCGGCAGGAACCCATTGGTTATAGTACACACTTTGACCGTCTAAAAACCTAAATTTCTGGTAAGATAATATCAATGCCTAGAGGTCGTAAAAAGAAATTTAAGCTCGATTTAAACCTTAAATCTGACACAATCCGTTCTGTGTTTGCGTTGTTGTTTATTCTGATGTCACTTTTGAGCCTAATTTCCTTTTTTGCGCGGGACTACGCTATAAATGCCAAGGTTAACGGTTTTTTAATGGGTCTTTTTGGCTACCCGTCGATTATATTTGCGTTACTTCTTGGTATTTTAGGACTATTGCTTATTCCATCGCTTAACTTACGCATCAAACAACCTAGAATAATCGCCGGTTTAGCTATGTTTCTTTTTACACTTTCAGCATTTATTCATTTGTTTGTGGGATCTGAGAGTTCACGCGAACTAGCCGAAGAAGGTAAAGGCGGGGGAATGGTCGGTCACTTTATTTCATCCTTTCTAATAAATACAGTGAGTATTTACGGTGCAGTTGTAATTTTATTCATCGCGGTAATAATCGAAATAATAATTATTTTTGATTTTTCAATCGAGCAATTGATGGCATTTGCTAAAAGTGTTCTCGAAAAACTAAATCTTGGTTCATTGGCCGAAAAGTTTAAAAATAAAAACGGAAATTCAATGGGTGAGATGGAGGTTTCGTCCGGATCAATATCTGCTGATGGAATAAGCTCGTATGAAGAAGATCGATTATCATACGCAAGTCTTCCGGTTGAGCCAAGTTTCGAAGTTATTCCCACTATGTCAGAACCGCAAAAAGGCGATAAGCAAACCTTGAAAGTGGACACATCCGGAATGGGCTCGGTTACTCCGGCATTGCCTTATTCGGATAGAGTTTGGCAGTTACCTCCGTTGGATTTATTAGAAGAGCCCAAAGCTTATGCAACTGACAGCCCTGAGTTGTACGAGGAAAGAAAAAAGATAATTAGAGACACGTTAAGATCTTTTGGTATTGACGTTGAGGTTGTAGATTTTAAAAAAGGACCAACTGTTACGCAATTTGTTTTGAGATCTGATTCTTCGGGCGTAAGAGTTTCAAAAATTGCAAGTTTGCAGACTAATTTAGCTTTGGCTCTCGCATCTCCAACAGGATCGGTGCGTATCGAAGCACCTATTCCAGGAACTTCACATATCGGAATTGAAGTACCGAATACAAAAATTTCTACGGTTTACTTTAAATCTTTAATTACGTCAGAACCTATGAAAGGGCTTAAATCAAGACTTGGAATTACGTTGGGCAAGGACGTCGGCGGGAGGGTTTACACATACGATATTGCAAAGATGCCTCACTTGTTAATCGCAGGTGCGACAGGTTCCGGTAAATCTGTTTTTATTCATAATATTTTATTTTCAATTTTATATAGAGCTACACCTCAAGAAGTTAAATTTATATTGGTTGACCCAAAAAGAGTGGAATTAAAACATTACGAGCATATACCCCACCTTTTAACGCCTATTGTAACTGATATGGAAAAAGCACCATCCGTATTTAAGTGGGCAGTTTCGGAAATGGAAAGAAGGTACAAACTGTTCGAAGCTGCTAAGGCAAGAAATATTGAATCATATAACGAAATGTCCGGTTTTCAGGCTCTTCCCTACATTGTGATTATTGTTGACGAATTCGCGGAGATTATGGTTTTGGATCCGGCCGGAGTTGAAAAGAGTATTATTCGTATCGCACAGCTCGCACGTGCTACCGGTATACACTTAATACTCGCAGTTCAAAGACCTTCGACTGAAATTATCACAGGAATAATTAAAGCAAATATTCCATGCAGAGTAGCGTTCAATGTTACAAGCCAAATTGATTCGAGAGTAATAATTGATCAGCCCGGAGCAGAAAAACTTTTAGGAAAAGGAGATATGCTTTTTGTACCTCCGGATGCCGCAAAGCCGTTTAGACTTCAAGGTGCGTTTTTATCCGATCGTGAAATTGCAAGTACTGTTGAATTTCTAAAATCTCAAGGAGTAGCACCTGACTACAAAGAAGAAATTACGGCAATGAATGAAAAAGTTCAAGGCAGGACATCAGAGAATTGGGGTGAAGGTGTCGATGCGTTGTTTGACGAAGCAGTAGAAATAGTTATTATGGCCGGAAAAGCCTCAGCGTCTCTTCTCCAACGAAAACTTTCGATAGGTTACGCGAGAGCAGCAAGAATAATCGATGAATTGGAGATGAAAGGGATAATCGGAAAAGCAGACGGCGCAAAGCCCAGAGATCTTTTAATAGATCGTTTACCAAATGATCCACTTATGCAACAAAATGAGGTAGAATCACTTCAGGATTTATAATAGTTTTTCCTGCCCTAAAATTACAAAATGAGATCAATCGGTGAAATTTTAAAAAAAGCACGCGAGAAAAAACGTCTTACAGTAGAAGACGTTCATAAAATAATTAAGATTCAACCCAAATATTTACGCTCGATGGAAAACGATGATTATTCAATTTTTTCAAGCAAAGTACATTCTAAGGGGTTTTTAAAATTATATTCTGAGTTTTTGGGTATAAGCGTTGACGAGGTAACTGCACTTTGGCGAAGAGATTACGAAAAAGCCTTCGAAAAGGTGAATCTAAAAGAATTTAAGATATCCAAAGATTTGGAAAAGCCAAAAGTAATTGTAACCCCAAGTGTTTTAATCGTAACTTTAGCTGTGGTTGCCGTTTTATCCTTTTTTGGCTATTTATTTTATCAATATAAAACTTATACAGGTGTGCCTAATTTAGAGGTTTTTAGTCCTGAAGAGAATTTGGTTTCTAGTATGGACATATTGGATATCATTGGCAAAACCGATTTGGACTCTAGCGTGTTTATAAATAATCAGGAAATTCTCTCCGGCCCAGACGGCTCTTTTGCCCGATCAGTAAAGCTAAAAGAAGGATTAAATACCTTTAGCATAAGATCAGTAAACAGGCTAAATAAAGAAAGTGAGGTTGTAAGAACAGTTATTTATAGACCTCAACAAAGGTTCGAAGAAGTTGCCGAAACTACAGAGTCAACCGAGTCGGTCGAAGTAGATCCCAATGTAGCAGGCGATACAGATGAAAAAACTGAATAAATTAGTATAATATGACATATGTCTAAAAAGAAGAATAAACATAGTAAACAACACAGAAGTATAATCGAAGCCCAAAAAGCTGAAATGAAGTCTTTCGAGTACGCACCGGTTCGTGCGGTATCAACCGAAATGAAATCGACAGAAGGAAAAAAAGAAAGTGACTTAACGACACATCAACTTCCGATTGCTCAAATAAAAAAAGATTTCACTAAAATATTTCTATATCTTTTGTTCACAATTACAGTTCTTGTTTATTTTAGAATTTCGGGTTTGGATCTTAATGCAATCAGAGGGTTTTTAAGATTTTAAATTACTTTCCAGTTTCATTTCTGCGTCAATAAACTCGTCAATCTCGCCGTCTAGCACTTGTTCAGGATTTGTTTTTTCAACATTTGTTCTTAGATCTTTAACAAGTTTATAAGGGTGCAAAACGTAATTTCTTATTTGGTTTCCCCATCCAGGCATTTTGTATTCTCCCTTTTGATCCTTTGTTTCTTGCAAAACCCTTTGTTCTTCTATCACTACTAATTTAGATTTTAATAACTGAAGAGCTTTTTCTCTGTTTTTACCCTGATATCTTTCTTCCTGGCACTCAACAATAATACCTGTGGGTTTGTGTTTCAGCCTTACTGCAGTTGATACCTTGTTTACATTTTGACCACCTTTACCACCGGCTCTAAAAAAGTCCCATTCTAAATCGTCGTCTTTAATTTCAATTTCTTCGTCGTTTCCTTCAACTAGCGGAATTACCTCAACTAAAGCAAATGAAGTTTGTCTTAGCCCATCAGCGTTAAAAGGGGATTGTCTAACTAATCTATGAACTCCGGCTTCGCGTTTTAAAAATCCGTATGCATACTTGCCTACAATTTCAAACGAAACCGTTTTTAGTCCCGCCTCCTCACCAGGAGTTTTTGTAATCTCAAAAATTTTCCAATGTTTTCTTTCGCAGTATCTCGAATACATTCTATATAACATATTTGTCCAATCCATAGCTTCGGTGCCGCCCTGACCTGAGTGAATTGTAAACAGTGCGTTATTTTTGTCGCGCTTGCCCGACATAAAAAACTTAAGCTCGGCTTGTTTGATCATGTTTTCCAATTCTTCAATTTCCTCATTTTCTAAAAGTAATTCGAGCATCTCAAATTCTCCGACGTCTTTTTGTAAATCTGACAAATCCTGGGATATTTTTTGTCCCTCTTCCCAATCGGACCAAACCTTTTCGTCGTTTAGCCTATCTTTAAGTTCAGATATTTTTTGCCTTTTTTCGTCAATATAAAGGCCTGATTTTAGTTGTTCTAGCCTGGATTTATAGTTTTCCATCTGGGTTATTATATACTAAAAATGCTGTTAATTGGTCAGGGCCTCTAACCCGAGTTCTATTTCGTCTCCGGATTGAATTTGCTTTGAGATTAATTTTGTAGCAAGGTAAGTTTAAACAGTATCCTCAAT
>CAZHAM010000006.1:0-25563 GCA_964530415.1 uncultured Candidatus Saccharibacteria bacterium
AATATTTAAGTTATGCAAAAACTTGAGATTTATAAAATAAGTTAAAACCCCCCCAATAACGTAAGAGAATCCCACTAACATAACAGGTGCGTTTAAAAAAGACAAAACAAGAATTAAAACTAAGATCAACAAATAACCCGATAAGTATCCGATTGTCGAATAATCATATCTTAGGTGTGTCTGAAAAACTATATTTAAAGTTGTGTATAAAGCCTGGGTTAAAATCTGAAGTAAATTAATCGCTATTCCAATTTTAAGCATTTGGGAATAAGGAAAAAACATCAACATCGCGGATAGAAACACAACAAAAAACAACGACAAAACTATTCTAAAAAGTAAAATGTTACCGATATACTTTGCGGCTAAACTAGTGTCATCCGGATTTTTTGACAGCTCTCTTGTTGCAATCGCATTTAACCCAAAATCAACAATTATAAAAAACAGTGCTGGCCAGACCTGCATCAGATTAAACTCACCGTATCCAGTACGCCCGTAAGTTCTGGTTATTATCACAGTCGCCAGTATTGTGATGGACATGCTTATGGCTTTTCCAGCGATCTGATAAATAGTATTTGCTGCGATTTTGTGTGTTAAAGCCATATATTTAGTTAATTATTCACATTCGGTAACCCGAGCGTCCCCGGTTTCAAGGTGCGGTGGTTCGCCTTTAATCTTGTCCATTGATTTTACTACATCAAATTGTTTAAAAGGCACTTTATCTTGGTTTATCCACGAAAAGTGGTCAAACGGCGGGTTGTACCAAATTGTAAATGGTGTGACTGCTCTTACTCTATCGTCTTTGAGCCAAACTTCTTTATACGCATACTCATAGTAGCTAGCAACTGTTTCAGCTGATAAGTAACTGGGATTATAATTTTCACCCTCAGCGTGCGCCCAACCTGTTTCGGTTATAAAAACGGGTAAATCTTTTTTAACATCTAAATAATCTCTAAGATAATTTAGTTCGCTTTCGTAGCCTTTTATGCTCCATCTACCCGAAACGTAAGGACTTCCAGAAAAATTGGGCTGAGGATATGGATGGGACGCCCAGCCGTCTAGCCTATCAAATATTCCGGGAACTTCTTCGTTCATTAATCTCATAAACTCAAACGCATCGTAATGAACATCATCGCTCGGTGCGCTGATATTGAGCGCTCCATTCATCATAAAATAATCTTCGTTTACTTTTTTAAATATCGAAATTGTATTATCCAATACTTTCGCGTATTCCTTTGGATCTGCGTTGTCATACCAAAATTTTGAATCATTTGGCTCGTTGTAAACGCTTATATATCTATATTTAATCGGCCAAACAAAATCATTTAAAAACTCAGCCGCATCTTCTGTTTGTTTTTTATAATCGTCTAGATCTACATCCCATAATTGAATAATCGGAATTAACTGTTTGGAAATTACCTGACTAAATACGCGCGACCACTTAGAATAATCACGGTCTTTAACATTGTAAGGTATAAGAACATACCCCCACTCTCCGCCGTTTGAATTAACAAGGTTTTGAGCCAATTCAATATAATCTTTGTTTTCAGCGTAAACATATAACCCAAATTTATTGTTTTGCTCCCATAAAACATCTGTGTCTTTGTAATAGATATACTCTAATGAATCTTTAAACTGACATTTTGTGCTTGTATCTTCAACCGTCTCGATGGTTTCAACCTCTTTAACGGGGTCGTATACAACAGTGGGTGCGGAATTATCAACCTTTTTAAGGAAATTTGAGCCAAAGTATAAAAACCCGACAATTAGGCACAGAATGACAATTTTGAAAACACGCCCTTTTTTCATTAATCTATTATAGAATAATTAGGTGAGAAAGTTTGCAAAACCTTTGTCCATATTAATTTTTATACTGGGAACAGCACTTGCGGTTAACTACGCCCGTGTCGCAAATGCGCGGGAAACAACGGCGATTTTATCCCCTATTAGCAATTCTGTTAACATTTTTTCGCTATTTAAGGAACACAAACAGCCAAAAAAGATAATTTACGGCTACTTACCATATTGGATTATGGGCCAAGCTGAGTATCTTCAGCTAGATAAACTTACTGATATCGCTTATTTTGGTATTTATATAAACGCCGACGGTTCGTTTAAAGAAACTTTAGACGATGGGACTGAAGAACCAGGGTACGCAAACTGGAAGAGAAGCGAAAGCTTAGCTAGATTAATTGAAGACTCAAAAAAATCCGGGGTAAGGGTATCGCTAACGATAATTTCCCACGAAGACGAAGCGTCCGATAGGTTTTTAGATTGCAAAGACTGTTGGCCTGTTTTAGCATTAAACATTAAAAAAGAATTAAAAAGGCACGGCCTCAAAGATGTGAATTTAAATTTTGAATATGCCGAATATACAGACGTGGAAAAAGCTAAACAATACACTGAATTTGTAAAATTCTTGCACAACGATTTGGATAAAACGTATGGGGATTCATTTTTGGTAGTATCAACGTTTGCAGATTCGTTGGTAAAACCCAGGGTTACAGAAATTGGAGAGCTCGCAAAAGTGACCGACGGTCTTTTTATTATGGCCTATGATTTTCACAGACCTTCTTCCGATAATGCCGGGCCTGTTTCCCCAATTGGCGGAATTGGAGTTCACGCTGAATACGACATCAAAACAATGATAAAAGATTATCTCACTGTTGCACCCCCAAATAAACTTATCATGGGTGTCCCCTATTACGGATATAACTGGGTAGTAACAAGCTCAAACGCGTATGCCATAAGAATTGAAGGGAGAGACGATATAGGTTATTCCCAATCTCAAACATATGCCGGAATAATGGATACAATTTTAAGAGTCAGGCCATTGCTTAAATGGGATGCTTTAGGGCAAACCCCATATTTTTCGTATGTAAGCGCCGAATCAGGCTCAACACGAGAAGTTTATTTTGACAACGAACAGTCATTAAGAGCGAAGTACCAGTTAATTAACGAAAACAATTTAAAAGGCGTAGGTATTTGGGCTTTAGGCTACGATGAGGGATACGCTGAACTATGGAATTTGCTTTACGATGAGTTTATTGAGTAATTTTATTCTTGGTGGGCTTACCTGGACTCGAACCAGGGACCTCTGCGATGTGAACACAGCGCTCTAACCATCTGAGCTATAAGCCCTTACAAACGACACTCCCGAGTGGCTTTACAAAAGGAAGCGCAGGTACGAAGTACCGAGCAAGCTTTTATAAGCCCTTACAATCGGTACTCTTGGGCTAAATCATAATATAAAATGCGGAAAAAGAAAACTTATATTAGCTTGCGTTCTACTGAAAATTTTTCGGCGAGTAACGACCCCTTAAAACTAGCTACTAAATAGTAAAAGATCGGAAAGATTAAAAGATAATCAAAAAACCACTTTAAGTTTTTAACAAAAAGATCAAGCGTTTTAGTATGTATAATATCCAATGTGTCCGCAACAAACGGGATTTGCATTACAATGAAAGACCCCATAAGCATAAACGCTATCAAAAAAACCTTTCCAGTTTTGTATGCGTTGGCTTTTTGAGCAGTATATTTGGCTGATCCAAAAAAACTATTGTATAAAAACTCAGTAAACGAAAGTAATCCTAACAAAAATACTAAAAGTACAAATAAATTTAAAAACACTGACATTAAAAATTCGCTGTTAAAGTATGCGGTTAAAAAAGTAGCATCCTTAATGTTGAGGGAACTGTAGTATTTTGGTACATACCTCAAAAACGTGGTAATAAACAATGTTACAAAAGTGTAACTAAACAGAAAATATAACAATTCGACTCTCACTTTTTCTTTTAGATCGTAGGCGAAGTCTACACCACCCCACCTTTTTGTAAAAAAACCTCTAGTCAAATAGCCGCCCATCCACATAATAAAAGATAAAATTAACATTTCTATTTCGAGCGCGCCCTCACCTTGTAACATTTTTGAAAAATTTTCGAAAATTAATAGAAGACCAACGATAAAACCCATAAACACAAGCGCGTTTTCCAATCTGATGAGTAAGCTCCTCAAAAAAGAGGGATTGCTGCCGTAAGTCGCTGTGTATGTGTAAGCAGAACTCATTATGTTTATATTGTACTAATATTTTTAATAAAAAATCAAATATGTTCTTGTTGATACCGATATGAGTAAGTAGAATGGCTATGTGGGAAAACTAGCTAAAAAGTTTTTTGCTTATTTATTAGATTTTGCTGAAATCGTCTTAATTGCGGTAACAGTATTTGTTATTGTTTATCTTTTTGTCGCGCAACTATTGGAAGTAACCGGAAACTCAATGTACCCGACTTTCAAAGACAAAGAACAGATAATAGCCGAAAAAGTATCGGTTAAACTAAAAGAACTCGAAAGAGGAGAGATTATTATAGTTAAAAGCCCCAAAGACACCTCCAGACTACTTATAAAACGGGTTATCGGGCTTCCCGGTGAAAGAATTATGGTAAACGGCGGTAAAGTGTTTATTAACGGCGGAGAGCTGTACGAACCGTACTTAGCAGAAGGCGCGAGCACCTACGAAGGCGCGCTTGTTAAAGAAGGCTTAGAATACCAAATCGCTTTAGGTAGTTATTTTTTATTGGGCGACAACCGTGAACAAAGCTCGGACTCGCGAGAATACGGAACATTTCCTAATGAATTAATTGTGGGAAGGGGTGTAGTGGTTTACTATCCGTTAGAAAATTTTAGATTTATTACTCAGGAATAACGTCGATTCTCTTTTTTGTTTTTGTCTGCCACTTAAATGCTACTTTCCCTAATACTTTTGAGAAAATAGTGAAGTCTTTTCCCATTTTTGCATTTTCACCTGAAATAAAAGTTCTTCCTCTTTGTCTAACGATTATTTGACCGGGTTTGACTGTGCTTCCCCCAGACACTTTTACTCCAAGCCTTTTGCCCGCTACATTTCCGCCTTGTCTTGCTTTTGAACCGCCTGCTTTTTTATGTGCCATATATTACTACTCCTTTTTGGATTTTACCGCTTTTATAACTTCTTTAACTTTCTTGGTTTTTTCAATTTTTTCGGTTTTTTCAGTTTTCTCGACCTTTTCTACTTTTTCTACCTTTTCTGTCGGAATAGCCACGGTTTCAGCTTTTGAGCCCCTTAAACCAATTTTTTCAATTTTAATAAGAGTAAGTGGCTGTCTATGCCCCCTTGTTTTTCTATATCTTGACTTGCTTTTAAACCGCATTACCGAGACTTTGTCGCCTTTTACATCTTCTACATTTGATATTTCTACAACCGCATCTTCAACAAACGGGGTTCCGATTTTTACATCTGAACCTTCGCTATAGGCCAAAACGTTGAAATTAACGGTTTCACCCTGTCTTTCGACTAAAAGGGTCTCACCTTCAGATATTTTGTATTGCCTGCTTCCAAGCTGTATTATTGCGTATTTCATAGACTTGGACATTATACGGATATCACTACTTAAATGCAAGAACCCTCTTTATCCCCAAGGAATCAGCTATTCACCCAAGGTGTATGCCTCAAAATCAACTGTTTCGAGCTTTTTAACCAACTTGTAGCTGTCATCACCTGCAATCCTGTTCTTGCGTATTTGACCGCAGCTAACGCATCTGTGGACTAAAACTTCTTCGCCATCTGGTTTAAGGGTTTTTGCCACAACAGCCATTAAACCTCCGCATTTGGATGCTCTATCGCCTATCTCAGAGTCAACGTGCAGTGAAAAGAGACAAAAAGGACAATGGTTACGGTTTTTTGTGCCCGGTGCATCAAACGAAACACTTTTTAAGCAATTTTTACAGATAAAAAACTTTTTCATTCTAAAGTTTAATAGTTGTGCCTAGTATTATTACCAAATCGTTTACCGAATCATCAGCGAGCGTTTCTTCTACTACTACATTTTCTACCACGTCTTTTAAATCAGCGGTTACTAAATCTTTGTATACAGACTTATCTTTTTTGAATTGTAAAAGTGTTGTTTCTCTTGTCGAGTCGGCTGTATCAATTGTTAATACTTTGTATCCCAATTCTGCTAGCTTGTCTTTAACTCTGGACGCCGCACCGTTTACATTTGAGCCGTTTTCAACCTTAATACTTAATTCGTCCTTTTTTAACTCAACGGCAACTTCCCCTGCCGGATTTTCTCCCTGAGTCCCAGTTTGCTGGGATTCCGAGCTCTCGCTCAAAACTTCAAGATTTTCCTGGGGATTTACTGCGAGCTGGTTATCGGCATTTGAATTTTGGTTTCTAAAAAACCCAAAGTATCCGATAACAGCAAGAATTGACACCACAACTAAAGCTCCTGCTCCGACCATAACCGACGGGACTTTCTTTTTTACAATTTCAGGAAGCGGAAACAGATTGAGCATATTAAGCCCTGACATTTTCATCTCGGTATCAAAATCAATCATATAGTTTACCAGCATGTTTACTTCAAACCCCGGAACACTTGTTTCATCAACGTTGGGAACATCGACCTTGTATACTTCAAACCCGCTATCAGGTTCAAAATCGTCGTAATTAAATGTATAAATCTTTGTAATCGGACTGTTTCGTTTATACACACTTAAGTTTTTAACCAAGTCTTCAAGTTCCTCCTGAGATTTTCCTTTTTCAAAAACTCCGGTGTAAAAAATTCCGCCTAATTCAGATAACGCTACCACTTGTTCGTTATTTACTTTTGTTACAAAAATTGACGGGTCGCTTAAATTTAAATATTTGGGCAAAAGTCCCATCCATGAGTAAATACCACTGAGGGGCATTCCGCATTCATTTGAAACCTCGAGAAATTTTTCTAGGTAAGCTTTATTTACACCAACAAACTGATACACAAAAGGTGCGATCTTAAAATATGTGTAATATAAATCATCAATACTTGCGCCGTCCAACTTTGACTCGATGTCGCTTAAAATCTGTGTTTGATATTCACCGTTTGTTTTGTTTACGGTTATAAATCTTAAAAACATATCCTGCGGCTGGCTTACAAAAACTAAACTTGTTTTCTTAAGATCTTTATGATCAACGATTTGATTTACGAGTTCAACTACACTTTGTGAAAAGGAGGAAACGTCTAAAATGGTGCTGTCGTTTGCTACATCGACCGGAAGCTGGGTGGAAATACTCCTAAAACCGTCTTTTCCCACATAAGAAGCCTTAAGGACGTTATTGTTAAGCGATAAAATAACTTCACTCATAAAAATAATATAACATAATTACACTCATAACTGCATCTTTTCTGACATCCAGATTCTTTGGGTCAAACCTAAAAGAATACACGAGACCAACATGGAAGTTCCTCCGTATGAAACTAGCGGTAGTGGAATCCCCGTTACAGGCATAATTCCAAGATTCATGCCGGTATTGACTAAGAACTGAACAAAAAATATTATAAAAACTCCGAATACCAAAATCGAACCAAAGGGATTTTTAACTTTTGATGCTGTTCTTAAAATACTAAGTAAAAGCGCTAAATACAAAAACAAAAATATTATAACTCCGACAAGTCCCCACTCCTCTGAATATGACGCAAATATAAAATCTGTCCAATGAGCCGGCAAAAAGTTTAGGTGAGTCTGAGTGCCCCGACTAAAACCCTGCCCGGTTAAACCGCCCGAGCCTATTGCGATTAAAGACTGAATTACGTTATACCCCGAACCTAAAATATCCAACTGAGGATTAATGAATACTAAAATTCTTTGCTGTTGATAATCGTGAAGCATATTCCAAATGGGAGTTGATAAAATTCCAAAAATTGTAGCTAATACCAAAATGTAAATTTTATTAAGTCCTGAGTAAAAAAGCAGGCCGAGCAAAATTGAAAATAGAACGATCGTAGTTCCTAAATCCGGCTGTATTACAACAAGCGTTAACAACGGAACTGAAATTAACAAAATCTTAGTAAGATTTTTTAAATTCTGAAAGTCTTTTCCGTATTCGGTAATTAATGACGCTATCGCCACAAGCAAAACAACTTTAGCAAGCTCTGATGGTTGAAATGTAACAAACCATATATTAATCCATCTTGAAGCTCCCATTCGTGTATCGCCAATTGCAAAAGTTAGAATCAACAAAAGAATTTGAACAATATACATCGGTTTCCAGATATATCTAAGAAGTTGTACGTCCTGGGACAAAATTATAAAGTAGAATACAATTCCAATTAAAAAGTAAACCAATTGTTCGCGAGCAAGTTCCGGAGATGTCGAAAATAGTGTAACAATTCCGATAATAAACAAAAGAACATGCGATGTTAAAAGAGGAACATTTAAATATTTAAGCTCTTTCATTATCTAAATTAAATTTTTTCGATTTTAAATGAATCACCTGGCTTAATATTATCGGCGTTTATTTTTTGTTTAATCATCTCTTCGAACATACTTACCGCCTTTGTGAATTCATCGCTATTCTCAAATTGAGCGTTTATTCTATCGGATACTTGCAGACCTGTTTCTTTTCGCAGATCCTGAAACTTTCTCACAAGTTCTCGGGCAATTCCTTCTGATTTTAGTTCTTCGGAGATAGTTAGATCCAAACTTACTGGAGCTTCTTGTGTAACTACATCGATACTTTTGATATTTATTTCGTCAAGAATTAAATCATCATAATACTTCGATGTTCCCAAAAATTCTTCTGAGATGAGGGCTTTTGACAGAGGCTGTCTGATTTTTATACCTTTTTCTGATCTGATTGCTAAAGCTAAAGTTACAATTTCGCGGGTTTTTGCCATTGATTTTAGTATTTCATCCTCATCGTCTGTTAATGCGTCTTCTTTAGGGAATGAGTCGAGGTGAACCGACTTTATATTTGAAAGTGCGGGTATCTGAAGTGTTTCGTACATCGTCTCGGAGAAAAAAGGCATAAACGGTGCGATTAATTTTGTAAACTGGGTTAAAACAAAATATGTTGTAGATAAAGCTTCTATGTCTCCTGATTTGATTCTGTCTCGGGATCTTCTTATATACCATGTTGAAAAATCCGTTACAAAAGGTTCTAATTTACGCGATCCTTCTAAGATTGTGTAAGAATCCAATGCTTTATTGACCTGTGATACTGTTTCTTTTAATCTTGTTAATATCCATTTATCCAAAATATTTTGTGTTTTCGGTTCTTCGAGAGTATTTACAAAATTATGTTCATTTGCGTATGTCACAAAATATCTCATCGAATTCCACAAAGGCAAAAAGAAACCTTTTCTTGCGTCTTTTAATGTATCGGCTGAAAATATAGCGTCTTGGCCGTCAACAATTGATGAAGTTAAAATAAACAATCTCAACACATCGGCCCCATACTCGGATAAAACTGTGTCTAACGGTTTGTAATTTCTAACACTTTTACTCATTTTTTTACCCGTTTCGTCTAGCATCATTCCAATTGTTACAACGTTTTGGTACGGGATCTTGTCAAAAAGGGCTACGCCTAGAACATGCATGGTATAAAACCACAGTCTTACTTGGTCAGGGCCTTCGGCGATGAATTCTGCCGGGAATGTATCGTTAAACTGATCGGTATTTTCAAATGGATAATGCCACCTGGCAAACGGCATAGAGCCCGAGTCGTACCACACATCTATTACGTCTTTAACGCGTCTAAACGACCCTCCATTGGCTTTATCTTCCCAAACTACCTCGTCTACATACGGTCTGTGCAAATCCTGTAGCTCCACTCCTGATAGCTCCTTGAGTTCTGCGACCGACCCTACAAACACTTTTTCCTGAGTTTTGTCGTTTATCCATACAGGAAGAGGAGTTCCCCAATATCTGCTTCTCGAAAGTGCCCAGTCCCTTGCATTTTGTATCCACATCTTTGAGTTACCTTCTTTAATGTGTTCGGGGTACCAATTAATTTTGTTATTCTCCTCAAGCATTCGGTCTTTTAATTTAGCAATTGAGATATACCAACTTTTAATCGGTTTATAGATTAAGGGAGTTTTTGTACGCCAGCACATAGGCATTCTGTGGATTATTGTGCCGGTGCTAAATAATCTACCCATTTTGTTAAGATCCTCTACGATAATCGGGTTGGCGTCTCTGTAAAACTTTCCGGCATATTCAGGAATTTCGGCGGTAAAATTAGCTGTATCGTCTAAATAATCAAAAAGAGTTATGCCAAGTCCCATAAAAATATCGAAATCTTCTTCTCCGTAAGGAGCTAAGTGAACAATGCCGGTTCCGTCATCTTCAGTCGCGTGGTAAGAGTAAATCGTCTTAAAACAGCCTTCAGCTCTTTTTGATTCATAGTAGTTGTAAGGTGGAATATATTCGACACCGATTAGGTCGGCACCGCTAATTTTTTCTAGGATTTCGTGTTCTACACTTTCAAAAACCGGATCGAGTCTTTTTTCGGCTAATATGTAATTTTGGCCTCTTGAACGGACTTTTACATATGTAACGTCTTTATTTACTGCGAGCATTAAACTGCCGGGAATTGTCCAGGGAGTTGTTGTCCAAGCCAAAAAGTATGTATCTTCTTCATTTTTTAACTGGAACTTAACTGTTACAAAAGGGTCCTCCATATCTTTGTACCCGCCTTCTGCGACTTCGTGTGAGGAAAGTGTTGTTCCTGCGCGGGTTGAGTATGCTACAACCTTGTAACCTTCGTATAAGAGGCCTTTGGTGTAAAGCTCTTTTAGAGACCACCACATTGACTCAAGATAGTCATTTTCCATCGTGGAATAAACAGCGTCTTTATCAAACCAACGCCCGAGTAAGTTTTCGTATCTAAAAATAGAATCCCGATATTTTGTAATGGATTGGCGACACAAATCATTAAATTTTGCAACACCAAAGGCCTCGATATCTTCTTTTTTTTCAAACCCAAGCTCTTTTTCTACTTCATACTCAACGGGTATTCCCTGACAGTCCCAACCCATATTTCTTTCAACGTAATAACCTTTCATAGTCCAGTATCTGGGGATTAAGTCTTTTAGTGTCCATGTAATTGCATGGCCGTAGTGAGGTAAACCATTTGCGGTTATGGGCCCGTCGTAATAAACCTTTTTCTTGTCGCTCTTGGACCTTTCGCTTTTTAAAATAGCAACCGGATCAAGCTCTTCCCAAAATTTTGAGACTTTTTCTTCTTGTTCTGGCAAATTAGGAATTGGTTCCAGCTCTTTAAACATGCTGGTATTTTAACCCATTAGTTAAGGTTTTTACATAACTTTTACTTGTCTTGGGATTTCCAAATGGTGTCTTTTACTTTTGCCTGCTTATTTGCGAATCTTGCCATTACAAATAAAAGGTCTGAGAGTCTGTTTAGATATATCGCAAACACTTTTTGTCTGGTGTTTTTTGAACTTTTCAGCTGTTTTATAAGTAAACGTTCAGCTCTACGGCATACCGCTCTGCTTTGGTGAAGGTACGATGAGGTTAGTGTTCCCCCAGGAAGTATAAAGTTTTGAAGTTTGGTATTTTTGCTTTCGAAATAATCTATTGCCGTTTCTAAAAGCTGAACTTTGGATTCCCAGACTTTTTGGCGCGCAGTATCAAACTTTTTTCCTGCAATAAATGATCCGATTTCGAATAAATCGTTTTGAATTTTACTTACCTCAGCTTTTAATGATGCTACCTTTGTAGTTTGAGCGAAACCCAAAATGGAATTTAGTTCATCCAACGATCCCAATACGTCAAATACTGCGTCGGACTTGGGTGCGCGGTAGCCGCCGAACAATGAGGTTTTGCCTTTGTCTCCTGTTTTTGTATATATTTTCATTTAACTGTGGCAGTTTACAATTGCTCGGTTCAGTGATTAACCAACACTAGCACTTTGAGAAGCCGCAATTGTAGCATTTGACACAGCCTTCCTCTAAAACCATAGAGGCGTTTCCGCATTCTGGGCAAAGTTCAGTGTAAGAAAACACGGATATTTCTTTTTTATCATCTTCGATAATATTCGAACCATTAGATCTAACCGAAATATCAAATTCCTCAGCCAAAACTTTTGCAATTGCATCCGGAATCGAACTTACTCTGTTTTTACCAAAGCCAACTGATTTTGCGCCGCCAATACCCACGAGTTGGGAAACAATTTCTTTTACTGTTCTGCTGGAATCCCGCGATGCTCTTAACCAACCCGACATCAGTCTACCCAATGCCTCGGCTAGCGCGGCAACATCACTGCCTGCTTTTCCAACGTTGATAAAAACTTCCTGTGGTTTCTTTTCATCATCTTTGTTTATTGTTATGAATGCTTTTCCCTGAGGTGTTGCGAGTTTGTATGTCGAACCTTCTAACCTATAGGGTCTTCCTGCGGAAAAAGCAACGGCCCCCACCGATTCTGATGCGTCTTTTTTGTCCTTGGTTTCTTTGGTCTCCAAAACAACTTCCTGCCTTGAACCAGTTACATATACCGTCAAACCTTTGCATCCTAATTCCCATCCCATCATATAAGCTTTACCTACATCTTCTTTTGTTGCGTTTTCAGGAAAATTGCATGTCTTGGAAATCGAGTTATCCACGAAAGCTTGTATAGAAGCTTGCATTAAAATATGTTCTTCAGGGGTTATATCGGACGAAACAACAAAGACATCTTTTATTTCTTGCGGAAGTTGGTTAATATTTTGGCAAGTTCCGGTAAGCACAACTTTTTCGATTATGTTCTTCTTGAGTTCTTCGTCCAGAATATTTTCATCCAATGCTCTTTGAAAAGCGGGACTGACATAAGTTAAAGTTAACTTCCCCTGATCACCTGCAGCTTGATAAACATTTCTTTGGTATGCCAAAGCAAATACAGGTTCGCAGCCGTAACCTTCGACCCCGGCGACTGTTGAGATTGTGCCTGTAGGAGCAACCGTTACTTGTGCTCCATTTCTTATTCCGTGGAGTTTGATGCCGTCAACTATTTCCTGCCAATTTAATACAGGTCTTCCGAAATCAATTTTAAATTCTTTTAATGGTTTTGGCGCTTCCCATTTAAGATTTTTAGCATCGTAAATACTGCCTTCTATCTTTTTAAACGGACCACGTTCTATCGCAAGTTCAATTGAAGTTTTCATGCTATGAAATCTTATAAATTCCATAATTTGGGCTGCTAATTCTTGGCCGGTGCTGCTTCCGTATCTTACTTTCATTGAGTACATCAAATCTGACAAACCCATTAATCCCAGTCCAATTCTTCTAACACCCTCGGCTGCCTCTCTTAGCTCAGGCACTGATGGTACGTACTTGTTGGCAGTAACAACATTGTCCAAAAATCTGGTTGAAACAACTATAGTTTTGCGCAACCCTTCCCAGTCTAGGTTACCTTCTAAGTCAACGTGTTCTGAAAGGTTAATTGAGCCCAAACAACAGTTTTCATAAGGCCCAAGCCATTGCTCGCCGCACGGATTTGTAGCTTCGAGTTCGTAAAGATGGGGTACAGGATTGGTTCTGTTGGCAGCGTCGATAAAAAGTACTCCGGGTTCTCCGTTTTTATAAGCATAATCAACTATCATATCGTAGATTTCTCTCGCTCTTGGACTTTCAACAACCTGGTTTGTATGGGGATCTATCAAATCGTATGTGGTATCTTTTTTAACCGCGTCCATAAAAACATCTGTTAATGCTACGGAGATATTAAAATTTGCAATTTTGCCCTCATCGCCTTTGCATTTTATAAAATCTCTTATATCCGGGTGACTGACTCTTAAAACACCCATATTCGCGCCTCTTCTAACTCCGCCTTGGGCTACTTCGCCAAAAGCTGCGTCGTATACTTTCATAAACCCAACGGGGCCGGTGGCTTTGCCGTTGCTTGAAAAAACTCTTGAACCACTTGGTCTTAATTTTGAAAAGGAAAATCCGTTGCCACCACCAACTTGTTGTATTAAAGCGGCTACGCGTAAAGTAGAGAAAATTCCTTGAGGAGTTTTTCCCAACTCATCTTCTACCCCAAGAACAAAACATGCGGCCAGCTGCCCCAGAGGAGTTCCGGCGCCTGTAAAAGTTGGTGAATTGGGATAAAACTTTTTCTCGGATAATAAATTATAAAACTCAACTTTAGTAACATTCACATCCCTATAAGGCCTGTCTGGTTCAGCCATAACGGAAGCGATACGTTCAAACATTTCTTCTGGGGATTCAGATACTTCACCGTCTTCATTTTTAAGAAGATATCTTTTCTCTAAAATTTTTTTAGAATTCTCCGAGAAAGTTATATTTACATTTTTTTGCAAATTTTCAGGGTCGTAAGGATAGAGATATGAACTCATACGGCAGGGATCTCGCGTGCCAGCAACCTTTCACTGCCTCGGAAAAGATTGTCGAAACGTGAAACCAACTCAGAATTTTATACTGTTCCTTTATGTAATCACATTCAAATTGAGAAACAAAACAATTATCGTTGAGATGTCATTGGTTTTGGGTTGGCTTTTCAACTTAGCAACATTAAAATTTCACTTTGGGATTTGGGGTGTCTCCTCAGAAACTATCTTCCTCTTAAAAAAGCTGGAATGTCGTATTTGCTGGTACTTTCGTCGTCATCAGAAGGTTTTTCAGGTTCGTTAAATTTTGTAGTCGGCGACTCCGGAGTTTGAGGAGTGTCCTCACGTTTTGTAAATTCGTATCTCTCAGTAGCTTTTTGTTCTTGATACTCGGCTTGTCTTAAACCAAGCTGAGATTTAATATCCCCGGTATCAAAACCAGTAGCGATTACGGTAATTTTTATAGTGCCTCTCAACTTATCATCGACAGTTGTACCAAAAATAATATTTGCGTCGGCGCTGGCCACTTTGCTAATGATAGCCGCTGCCCTATCAACTTCTTTCATCGTTAAATCCTGGCCGCCGATAATGTTAAAGAGTATGCCCGATGCACCTTCGATAGACTGCTCTAATAATGGCGAGGACGTTGCTGCGCGGGCAGCTTCTTCGGCTCGATGCTCACCTGTTCCGATTCCTATACCCATAAGTGCGGTGCCTGCGTCCTTCATAATTGTTCTAACATCTGCAAAGTCCACATTAATAAGTCCCGGCATTACGATTAAATCTGAAATTCCTTGAACACCTTGGATTAAAACACTGTCAGAAATTTTAAATGCTTCAATAATCGACATTTCTTCGTCCGCGATTTCCATTAATTTTTGGTTTGGAATTGTTATTAACGCGTCTACTTCTTGTCTAAGTTCTTCGATGCCTCTTTCGGCATTTCTCATTCTTAAGGCGCCTTCAAAATTAAATGGTTTTGTGCAAACTCCTACAGTTAAAGCCCCGAGTTCCTTTGCTATTCTTGCGATTACAGGAGAGGCGCCTGTTCCTGTTCCCCCGCCCATGCCGGCTGTTACAAAAACCATATCTGCGCCTTCTAAATTTGTTTTGATAATTTCTATTGATTCTTCTGCGGCTTTTTGTCCGATTTCAGGGGACGCGCCGGCGCCTAACCCATTTGTGAGTTCTTGTCCGATTGGAATTTTTATAAATGCTTTGTTAATTGATAAGTCTTGCGCGTCTGTATTAACGGCGATAAATTCAACGCCGTTTATTTGTTGGGACTCGATCATGGAATTTAAAACATTGCCCCCAGCGCCGCCGACACCAACTACTCTTATTTTAGCGAATCTTTCGATTTCAGGTTTTACATGCATAACAATATTTAAATTTACTTTTAGGGCAGAAAAGACTTAAATTTATCTATAAGCTTGTTAAAGTTTAGGGTCATCTTACCGCGATTATCATCTAATGACAATAGAGTTCCGCTTCGAAATAGATTTACTCCGTAAAGAATTGCCCCAACTCCAGCTGACGACATAGGTCCCTGAATTTCGTCAATTAATCCGGTAACTCCTTTGGGAGTTCCGACTCTTACGGGCCCGCGCAAAACTTTTTTACAGATTCTTTCGCATCCTGCAGTTAATGCTGCGCCTCCAGTAATTACAACTCCAGCAGGAAGTTTGCCCTGCAAATTTGCTTTTGTAATTTCTAACGCTACCAAACTAAATATTTCTTCTAACCTGGCGTCAACTATTCGGTATAAAAGATTTTTTGGAATTAATTTGTCTTCAAGGTCATATTCCGATACATCAAAGTCTTCGGCCTTTTTTTGAGTGTCTGCATATGCCGACATCGGGGGTGTTGCCATATACTCTGTACTTAATCTAATCTTTATTTTCTCGGCGTCTTCCATCTTTGCTCTTAATCCAACAGCTAAATCGCTTGTAATAAGTCTTCCGCCAATAGGTAATACTGCTGAATGAATTGGGCTTCCCTCAAGATAAGCTATGATGGATGTTGTTCCGCCGCCAATATCAAGTAAAAGTGTTCCGAGTTCTTTTTCGGTATCGGTTAAAACCGCCTCTGCTGAGGCGATTCCTGTATAAACAATTTCGTCGATATCTACACCTACTTGTGTTACAGACTTTTCAATATTTCTAATTGCAGTTGTTGAACCATGAATTATATTTGTTTCAACTTCAAGTCTTACTCCCGACATACCTACAGGATCTTTAATGCCGCCCTGATCGTTAACTGTAAAATCTCTTGGTATTACATGGATAATTTCTCTCGTTGAGGGTAAAGATACGGCCTGGGCTGCTTCGATAACTCTGCCCACATCGTTTGGTGAAATTTCATTCGAATTTGGCGGAACAGCGACTACACCGTGAGAATTTAGATTTTCTATATGACTTCCGTTTATTGTTACAAAAGCTGAAGATACCGAAACACCTGCCATTCTTTCTGCGCGTTCCAAACTTTGTGAAATTGCTTCAACTGAACCGTTTATATCTTTGACATCGCCTTTATTTATCCCTTTTGAGGGGACGTTTCCTGACACACCGATTACTGAAACTCTGTTTTCGGATACGGATGCTACTGTTGTACTAATTTTGGTGGAACCAATATCGATCCCAGTAATAATTCGCTCTTTGGGCATAATGCTTTAGGTAAACAATTCAATCATATAATACTATTACTTTATCATAACGTAAATCTATTTTCTTAAGCACTTTTCCCTCTAAAGCAATATTTTTGATTATCTGAGCTACAGCACTCAGGGATTTCTCAATATCTTTTGAGGTGGATAGATAAACCTCGGCACCGTTTGCAACGTAAACTTTCACATATTTTGAATTAAAACTCATGCTCGTCAACTTGATTTCCATTTCGCCAGATTTTTTTAATATCTCGGCGCTAACCGGGATTATCGAGGCATCGATAAACTGCCCGACTCTGACATCTCCTTCAAAATTAATTATCGTAAACCCGGATAAACTTTCTCCGGCTTGTCCTAAAACGTAACCGTCTTCATCGATTAAATACATATTCTCGTCCGTGCTTGAGTCTAAAAGCGCAATTGGTTTTCTTTCAATTACATTGACAATGATTTTGTTTGGAAACTTTTTTGAGATCTCTACGTTTTTTGCTCCCAAGAAATTATCTAAAATGTTTAATTTTAATTCGTTGGTATTTAACGTAAAAAGATTTTGCTCATACAGTTTATTTTCAAGCATGTATTTAAGATCATTTACACCGACATATTCTTCGGTGCCGCTTATCTCAACATTATTAATTTTTAAAAAGCGTGAGTCCTTAAGTTCTGAGTAGATTAAAAAAATTAAAACAAAGGCAATGAAAATCAACACAAAATTTCTAATATGAACAAGGTATTTTCTAAAAAATATTTCGTATTTTAATTTTGTCCTGGTTTTTTTGTATTTTGGAACAATTGTACTTACAGGACTTATCTTGTTAACTGGTCGTTTTTTTAATTTTTTTCGAGAAGGTTTTAATGATTTCATCCACTATTACTTTTTCTGAATTTGAGATATCTTCATTGTACGTTGCGCGCTCTAATGTTTTACCGATGTTTTGCAAAATCGTGTCTGTGAATACTTCTGAAGTAAGATTGTTCTCGTCTAATATTACAGCTAAATTCTTGTTTTCGAGTATTTTGGCATTTTCGAACTGCTCGTTATGCGAAACCCACGAAATTGGGATTAAAACTGCCCTTTTATGGAGTACTTCGAGCTCTTTTACTGTATGTGCGCCGGATCTGGCTACAACTAAGTCTGCTTTTCCATATGCTTCGCCTATTTCATTTTCGAAAATAAATTTTTTAATAAACATTCTTCCCGGTAGAGTATCTTTAATTTTCTCGTATGCGATGTTTAAAGTTTCAAAGTCGTTTAATTCAGAATAATCTCCTGTCTGAACAATTAGATTTATTTTTTTCAAAAGAGTTTCGAAAGAAGCAAGGACGTGTGAGTTTATTAAATGGGAACCGCTCTTGCCGGCAAATACAAAAACGTAAGGCAATTCATTATTGGCATCAAATTCGTTTGAGCTAATTTTTAAAATTGATTTTCTAATGGGCATTCCTGTGTATATCACCTTGCTTTCTGGAAAATATTTCAAAGATTCTTTCCAGGACACAAAAATTTTCTTAACAAATAAGGATATAAATCTGTTAGCATATCCCACCACCACAGTCTGCTCGTGTGTCACTGAAGGAATTCCTAATAGCCATCCTGTAAACACTATCGGGGCAGCAATATAGCCTCCGAAAGACAAAATCATATCCGGTCTGTTTTTTAGCAAGTAAACAAAGGACTGAAAAAATCCCAGCGGTATGCGCAATATATTTCTCAAATTATATGTTTTGTAAACTTTACCAGCGCTTAACTCGTAAAATGGGATGCCTAAACGTGTAATTTCGATGTATTCCAAAGTATCGTTTTTATCGAATTGAAGAGAGTGCCTGTGCCCAACCCATTTTATTTGTATTTCAGGATACCTTTGTTGTAACTCATTTATTACGGGAATTGCCGAACTGTGGTGACCGCCTGTAATTAATAATTTCATTCTATCGGTATTATACATCGTTGGATTGTCTTGAAACATTGCCAACTATACCTAAGCCCATTAAGCTGAATACCAACGACGAACCTCCATATGATATCAATGGAATAGGTATTCCCGTTAAGGGAATTATTCTGGCCATGGCAGAAACGTTAACTAAAAATTGAATTCCGATCCAAGAAATTACCCCTATTACGAGTAACTTGCCTAATAAATCCTCGGACTTTTTGGCAATTAAAATACCGCGATAAATATAGTACATAAATACCGAGGTTACCGCCAATGTCCCAATGTATCCAAACTCCTCACCGATAATCGCAAATATAGAGTCCGAAGCCACTTCGGGCAAATATTGATATTTTTGGCGCGATTGCCCAAAACCTATACCAAAGATCCCACCTGAACCCAAAGCAATCGAGACTTGATTTATATGATAACCGCTTTCGAGCATCTCCTGCCTGCCCTGACCCCGCTCAAGCAATGTAAAAAGCCTCTCGCGCCTATACGGAGAAACGAGCATGGCTAGAACCACCACCGCTATAATTACAGGTGTGAGATAAACAAAGGGCTTTAACGGCGCTCCTGAAGCGAAATAAACAACTGTTCCGATTATTATAATTATCGCAGCAGTAGACATATTTGGCTGCATTAAAATTAGACCGGCAGTTAAAAACGTTGAAACCGCGTAAACAGTGAAAGAATCCACTTTTCGCGATAAATTTCTCGTTATTTGCGAGGCTAAATAAATTATCAAAGCAAATTTAGCAAATTCACTCGGCTGAAAACCAAACACACCCAAAAGCGGTATCTCAGGCAAGGGTTTTGGGTTTAAGTAAAACCACCGATTTGCTCCGTTTACGCATGGTGCAAAAGAGCTACTACTCTCACAAGGAATCAGCCCGAAAATTGCCAATACAAATAAGAATATTAAAGATAGTGAAAATAAGAAATAGGACCAACCAATCAATTTTTTGTAATCAAAATTTAAAAAAAATACGAACCCGACCAAACCAAGAGCAAGCCAACCTAAATGCAAAAAAGCGAATTTGTAAGCATTGCCGTATATATTTTGGGAATAAATGACAGTTGAGTTATAAATCATTAAACTACCGAAAAGCAGTAGAAAGTATGTTAAGCCAATAAACGTTTTGTCTGCGGATAATTTCCTTTTGGCAGGGATTTTCTTTTTCATAATGTAAAAACCGTTCTATAAAAGGGCGACAAATATACCTATAAAGGCAAAAATAATCCCGAATATCCAGAATCTAAATGTTACTTTAGTCTCGGGCCAACCCAGTACTTCAAAATGGTGGTGTATAGGTGCCATTCTGAATATTCTTTTTTTTGTGAGTTTAACTGAGAGTGACTGCAAAGGACTTGAGACGCCGTCAGCTAAGAAAACAGCAATTACTAAAAGCATTGCGATTTCCCGGTGTAATACTATGCCTAAAATAGCCATGGTCGCGCCTAAAACGTGCGAACCCACATTACCCATAAAAATACGCGCCGGATAAACATTAAAATATAAAAATGGGATAAGCGCACCAACAAATGTCGCGCAAAACCCTGCTAAGGAATTGTAAGACAAAAACCTCGACATAAGCCAAAACGCCATTAGTGCGAAAACGGCTAAACCACCAGCCAAACCGTCTAAACCATCAGTAAAGGCTACGGCATTTAAAATCGCGATGAACATAAAGAAAATTATGATCGGATACAAAAGCCCGACATGTACATCCCCCAAGAGCGGAAGCCAGAAATAATCCCAGCCAAGTTTAAAATGAGCCCAATAAGCAACAAACCCACCTAAAAGACCCTGGATCAAAAACTTTTGATAAGTCTGCAATCCACGATCGGTATTACTACCAACGACACGCCAGAATTCAACAAAAAAATCACTAATTTTATTTAAAGGACCTAGATTAAATTTTCTTCTCCTTCGGGATTTAAAAAAGTTGAACCACTCGAAAAGGCCGGGCAATTCAGAATGTTTGTATACTTTCGCAAAATCTTCTGCCAAACCCAGTAAACCAGCTGATGATGCAACAAAAACTGGAAATAAAGTTTGATTACGAGAAGGATTAAAAACAAAAGTAATGACCGCGACTGTAAAAACAAAGATCAAACCACCCATAGTAGGCGTGCCCTGTTTAACCTTATGTGAAGCGGGCCCATCGGCTCGAACATCCTCCCCCATCTGAAACATATAAACAAAATCGATCCAAAACGGGTATAGCACAAAAGATATGGTAAGCGCCATAAAAAAATATATTAGATCTAGTATTAATTCCATAGTTATTCTGTAGAAATTCTAGCACCTAAATTGTCTAACTTCTCGAAAAAGTTATGAAACCCCTTTTCAATATTATACCAACTGCTCACCGTTGAACGCCCTTCTGCAATTAACGCGGCAAGTGCAAGGACCCCTCCGTACTTAAAGTCTGGGATATCAACTTTATTCCCCTTTAACTTTGTTGGTCCGTAGATTTTCACAAAATTTTGTGGCTCTCCCATTACATCAACGTCATACGAATCGTCATTAACAACGCTCTGCACACCGGCTTCGGAAGGTTTCATTAAGTCAATTCTGGTGCCCATTCTATTTAAATCTTTAACGTACCCGAATCTATTTGTGTAAACTGTATCGTGAACCGTGCTAAGCCCATCAGCCTGAGTTAAAGCAAGTACAGCGAGAGGCTGCCAATCGGATACAAAGCCTGGAGACGGAGAAATATTTAAATTTTGCGGTTCTAATTTATCCCCAGCTCTCCAAATTTTAAAATCGTTTTTACTGTATTCAAACCTTGCACCTATCTTAGACAAAAAACTCGTAAATGATACGAGTGCGGTTTTATCGATATCTTCTAATACTACATCTCCCTTTGTTAAAACCGTAGCAATTGCAAACGTTGCTACTTCTGCTTTATCCGCCTGAACGTACGCGGTTCCGCCTTTGAAAATATTGGTACCCCTAACAATTATTTTATGTGGGGCAGGTCTTGAAACCTTAGCGCCCATAGTTGTAACCAAATTTATAAGGTCATCAATTTCACTTTCTTCGGAAACGTTGTTGATTATTGATTCACCATCGATAAAAGAAGCGGTTAAAATCGCATTGTCGGTTCCCATATGAGAAATCGTTTTAAAGTTAAAATCGGCGGGTTTAATGTTCCCGGTTCTTAAAATATACTTATCAAATTCTTCTTCAACAGCAATTCCGAAATGTTCCCAGGTTTCAAAAAATTTGTTTATTGGGGTTAGTTTGGGATTTAAAGAAAAGTCGAGCTTAGGAACTACTGCTTTACCAAATCTGAACAGTAACGCAGGCACGGCTAAATAGGAAGAGCGGTATACAGCACCGAATTCTGACGGAATTTCGAATGTACTTAAACCCGACGCGTTTACAAGAAGTCTGTCGTTTCCGACCCATTCAACTTTAGCGCCCAAACTTTTGATTATTTCGATATCTGTTTCGACAAATTCTATTTGGGGAACGTTCTCGAGGACAATGTTTTCATTTGAAAGCAAACTTGCATATAAAAGCTTAATCGCCGAATTTTTTGCGCCGGATATTTTGACGTTTCCCATTAAGGGAATACCGCCTTCGATAACTAAATCAGGCATTTTGACCGAATATTAGTATCAAAACGGAATTAACTACAATTAAACCGGATAAAATAATTGTAAATATAAAAAGAAACTGTTCGATTCCTCTTCGGGATCTGTACATGCTTATTCCCGAACCAATACCTGATGCTAAGCCTTTACCTTTAGACTGTATAAGAATTAAAACAATCAAAAGGACCGAAATGATGATTTGTATAATTTTTAGTAAAAATCCAATGTTCATATTACCTTTTAGAAGTGAGCCAGTCAAAAAATCCGTACACCAGGCTCAAAGTTACTCCCGATACTACAAGCGACCATATGCCGTCAAGTTGCTTAGATGGTAGCATAAATCCGAATATTATCAACTCGGGCAAAAAGGCCTCATTTATTCCTAAACTTGATATAAAAATTGTTAAAACGTACAAAATGATTAAAGTTAGGATGCTGTTGATTATTAAAAACCCCATACCGTCTCGTGGTAAACCTACAAGCGATAATACGGTCTTCACAAAATAATTTAGCAAAGTGACCGCCAATACGAGTAAAAACCATGTCTTATAAGGAGACTCCCCAAAGTTAAATGCCCCAAATAGGTACTGAGTGATGTTTAAAGATATGATCGAAAATACCAAAACTTTTAGAAAAGATTTCATACTACTTTATTATACATTTTGAATTTTTCTAAGTCTAAGTTGATGGTGATATTTTTGAGCAAATCTGTGAGACTCGTCTCTCAGAGCAATTAACAGCGCCATTCCTGGGTTATCCTTTGCGATTCTGATTTCGGTAAAGTTATTTTCATTTTTAATAACAATTGTTTCAAATCTTTTTGCCAACCCGATTAAAGGCACATTAATATTTAGTTCTTTTAGCACACCGTCCACAGCACCAACCTGCCCTTTTCCGCCGTCAACAACTATTAGGTCCGGCATACCCCACTCAGTTCTTTTTAGTCTTCGACGTAATACTTCACGCATCATTTCGAAATCATCCGGGGTATCCTTGAGTCGAATTTTAAATTTTTTGTATTCGCTGTTAGTTATTTTTCCATCAATTGCAACAACCATTGATCCAACAGAATCTTTACCTGAAATATTTGAGATATCGTAGCATTCAATTCGTCTGGGAAGCACTGGTAAAAAGGGCAATAAATTTTTAATTTCGGTAATAGCTTTGGTTCTCGTGTCCTCGACTAAGTATGGATTTAAAATGTATTCCTTTGGATCGCTATATCCGGAAGTTATATAAATAAACTTGTTTAACAAATTTCTGTATGAAGCTGCTTGTTCAAACTCGAGCGCCTCGGAAGCTGCGTTCATTTTTGAATTCAGATCTTTTACAATTGCCGAACTGTCGCCGGATAAAATTCTCTTAAGCGTGTTTATATTGTCTTTATAAGCAGATAAACTTTTTGCATCGTTGTTTACACACGGTGCTGTACACAAACCAATATGCCCATACAAACACGGGTTGCCCAGTTTTCTGTATTTGCTAAATTTTGATGAGGAACAATCTCGGAACATGATAATTTTTCTTACTGTTTTTAAAACATGTTTTGCAGTAGTTGAATCTACATAAGGTCCAAATATTATGTCGGTTTTTTGAAGATCTGTTTTTCGCGCAGTTAATACTTTTGTAATTTTTTCTTTTTTGGAATCAAACTCAAACTCATCTTTACGCAAAACAATATATAGGTAAGACTTGTCATCTTTTAATGAAATATTGTATTTAGGCTTATATTTTTTAATTAGCTCAGCCTCGAGCATTAACGCGTCAAATTCTGATTTTGCCTCGATAAACTCTAAATCGGCTATTCTTTGTACCAGAGAGTAAGTTTTGGAGTTAGGATCGAGATTTAGTTTAAAATACGAACCTACGCGGTTTCTCAGGCTCTTTGCCTTGCCAACATATATGATTTTACCCATTGAATTTTTAAACTTATAAATTCCGGGGAGTTTAGGGAGATTTTTAACTTTGGATAATACTTCTTGGTTCACTTTCTGATTTTATCACCTTAGAACTGTATTTAGGGTAAAATAGGTATACTTATGCGAAACTTTTTTATAACTAAATTTTTTATGTTTTTGTTGGTTTGTTCGGTAATATCCGGCGTTTCGCGTGCGGAAGAAGAGAAACAGTTTTTGACCGAATATGACCTTTTATTCGATATCCAAAACAATGGGGAAACGATAGTTAACCAAAATATTACGATTACAAATGTCCAGAACGATATTATAGCTACAAGCTATTCCTTAACCGTAAATGAGCTGTCTGTCTATGATATTAAAGCTTTCGCTGATGAAAAAGAGCTGAGTGTTATACAAAACGAGGATGTTCCCACCAAAACAACTGATTTGTCCATCAATTTCAACGATTACATCATAGGTGAAGGCAGACAGAATGAAATCAAAATTACATACAAATCAAAGGATATTACATCAAAATTCGGAGAGGTTTGGAACGTTCATATCCCAAAAACCGAACTTTCGGAATCTACAACGAGATATAACATTCAGCTTAGAGTGCCTAAGGTATTCGGACCAAAAATATTTATTTCGCCCGTTCCTGTTTCAGAAAAAGAAGAGAAGGATTTTTTTATTTATGCGTTCACAAAGGAATCTTTAAATAACAAAGGCGTGAATGCTGCGTTTGGTAATTACCAGATTCTTAATTTTAAGTTAAATTACAATATTGAAAATCCTTACATTATTCCTGTTTCGTACGAAGTAGCTTTCCCTCCTGAAATAAGAGGATCTCAACAAGTTCAATATACTAACATTGATCCGAAACCCAAAAAAATGTATTTGGACAAAGACGGCAACACAATAGGTCTGTATCGATTAAACGGTAAAAGTAAAATGAATATCGAGCTGATTGGCTCGTCTAAGTTAATCGGTAAACAAGTTGACATTGAAAGCAGTGGAAAAATCATTGATTTACCCAAAAGATTGGTGCGCGATTATACAAAAGAGCAAAAGTTTTGGGAAACTGGTTCTCAGGTAGTATTGGGCATTTCACGAACTCTTTTTGATCCAAATAGTTCGGTAACTTCAAATACTCAAAAAATATATAACTACATCGTAAGTAATATGGAATACGACTTTGAACTAATCGATACCGGTGAAATGCAAAGAAAAGGCGCGGAAAAGGCTCTTATTCGAAAGGAGGGAAATGCTTGTATGGAGTTTACAGACTCATTTGTGGCAATATCCCGCGCTATGGGAATTCCTGC
>CAZHAM010000007.1:0-5015 GCA_964530415.1 uncultured Candidatus Saccharibacteria bacterium
TTCTTTTTTCATCAATCTTCATTTTTGCCAAAATCTTAATACGCGCAACAACGGAGTCGTGCATTTCCTTTGGCAAAACGCGTTTCTCCTCGAGAATACCGTCGATTCTATACCTCAATCTGGATTTATCTTCGCCCGGCTCTAAATGCACATCAGATGCGCCGGTTTTAACTGCAGTTTCCATAATCATACCCACAATTCTCGCAATAGGAGCGTCTCTAATTGTTGCGTCCGTAATTTCCTGATTGCTTTCTTCGATTTTTAAAGTTGTGGATGAAATTTCTTCTAAAGCTGAGGCGATTTCTTCACCGAGCTCGTTTCCTTTTTGCTCTTCCAAAATCTTATCGATAGACTTTTCGGTCGCAATATACGGAGTCACTTTATAACCTGTTTTTCGTTCGACAAAATCAATAGTCTGCAAATCCAACGGATCGGTCATTGCCAAAGATAGTTTGTTGTCGGTTAACTCAAAAGGAACAACATGATATTTTTTAGCAACATTAGTAGGAACGATATCGAGTAAATCTCCCGGTACTTGCTGGGCAGTTAGTTTTATGTAAGGAATACCGTAGACAGCTCCAAAAGCTTCGGCAAAATCTTCAGCGCTGACATAGCCTCTATCCTTAATAATTTGTTCTAGGCTCTTGCCGGTATTTACGTGTTCAAATTTAATAGCAGAAAGCTGATCCGAGGAGATTACCTTTTTTTCATATAGTACATCTGCAACTGTATTTACTGTGTCTATTTTGTACATAGGGCAGAATTGTTTAATTCTTCAATAATCATAACAAGAGGGGTAGGGTAGAGCAATAGAAAATACAGTTAAATGGTTTATACTAGGTAAATGCGAGGATCATTTATTATAACCGGAGGGAATAAACTGTTACGCGACACAAATGTTCTCAAAATGATCGAAGATTCCCTTAAAACAAAAAACAAAGAAATAATTGTTGAAAGTTTGTCAAAGTTAAGTAAATATCCCGATATCAAAATTGTGGACCTCGAAGAAGAAAAAAAATCTATCGGTATATCCCAAACAAAAGAGGTAATCAGGTTTCTGCAGGAAAAACCTTTTTACTATGATCAAAAAGTAGTAATTGTCCAAAACGCGGATAAAATGACAACCGAAGCTCAAAATTCACTTTTAAAACTTCTCGAAGAACCGCCTTCGACCGCACTTATCATCTTGAACACTAAAACCCAAAACGATTTACTTCCCACAGTATTATCAAGGTGTAAAAGAATAATTATCGATTCGAAATTAAATGAACTCAACACAAAAGCTCAATTAATCGATATTTTAAAAATGCCTATCGGGGAGCGCCTAGTCTACGCTGAGGAGATTGGTTCTAAAGAAAAAGATGAGGTTATAGCTTTTTTACAGGAAATACTTGAGGATCAGAGGGAACTGCTTAATAAATCTAAGTCTATCGGATTTGCACAAAACGCTAATTTGATTACTGATTTTATTGAGGATCTTGAAAATACTAATGTTTCAGCGAAATTTGGGCTGGAAAAACTGTTTATCGAGCTTAGTGATGAATAGTACAGACAGAGTGGCAGTATAAAAAAATACCACTCTGTCTTGGTTTGACCTGGTAACATATGGGGTGCTGAATTTAGGTAGGCGGACACCCGCTGTAGTCTAAAAGCACCAATACATCACCAAAGTCAATCTTTGCTTCGTTCAGGTATTCGATTGATATTATTTCTGGAGTTTCATCTCCCCTAAAAACTTCCAGATAGTTATCACTCGGAAACCACAAAATTACAACCTTGGACCCGCCCGTTTCAAACTCATGATACAAGTTTTTATTCGCGCACAATTTCACGCGTTCAACTTGCACCGTTGGGGTGGGTGACGCTAACCAATTTTTTTCAACCTGGTCAAGGATGATCGATGTTGATAACCAGAGAAGAAAGGTTAGCAGAACGAACGCTACCGACAGTCCTAACTTAATTCTCATGTTGTCTCCTAAGGAACCGGGCACTCCTTGATTTCTACTAACACAAGAAGGTCTGGGAATCTCACTAGGTACATGGGTTTGTCGAAAAGGAACTCAGTTATCTTGTTGTTACCATGGCTAACGGTAACTTCCTGAGTACGACTTTCCCATATAACCTTAAGATCGATTTCTTGGGCTGATATCGTTTTTTCCTGGCCCGCGCAAACCTCTGCCTCGTAGAATTCGGTGTGATCGTACTGGCGCGCTGTTAACTTAAGATTTATTGCTTCGGTAACTGGATTTCCAAATACCAGAGCAAAAATCACAACGGCCAAACTCACAACGAGGTTAAAACTTAAACCTGGGTGTTTCATATTGATTCTCCTGCCCATGGTCACCTCCTTATGGTTTTGCACAATCCAGGATTTCAACAAGGTAGACCATATCTTTATCCGGAACAGCAACCCTCACCGTGTTGAGTTCATTAAGATCAAGAGTTACGTTGTCGACTAGCCAACCTTCGTATTCAATCACCAGTTCGCCTTTCTCGGCATTGTAAAATACTTCTACATTATCCACGGTCGTGGTGCTCCTAACTTCCGATGAGCCGCAAATTGGGATATGAACAAAGTGTTCAGGTTGCCGATCAACTACAACGACTGTTATATTTTCGGCAACTGCCTTATTAGCCATACCTGTCACAAACAACCTACCTATCAAGTAAACCAGGACCACTACCGCTACTAGCACACTTCCCTTAATAACTTTTTCCATGACGTGCCTCCTTTTACTTAACAAGATTTAATCGGATTGATTATGCCACCATTATAAACTATAGGCCCAACTACATCAACCGATTTCTCCGCGGGTTGAAACACCTCGGCACTTCGTATACAATCAATTCTGTTATGTCGTCAGCTTCAGCATCTTCAAATTACACAGCAGATCAAATACAAGTCCTAGAGGGCTTAGAACCCGTACGCAAAAGACCGGGAATGTATATCGGCTCTACGGGACAGGAAGGGTTACACCATCTTGTTACTGAAATTGTAAATAACTCAATGGACGAGGCGATGGCCGGTTACGCAAATCACATTAAATTAGAATTTTTAAAAGACGGATCGGTTGTGGTTTACGACAACGGTAGGGGAGTTCCTTTTGAAATCAAAAAAGAATTGGGTGTATCGGCACTCGAACTAGTCTACACAAAACTTCACGCAGGAGGTAAATTCGGTGGAGGTGGCTATAAAGTCTCGAGCGGACTTCACGGGGTAGGATCTTCTGTTGTTAACGCTCTATCAAAGTGGATGAGGGTTATTGTAAAAAGAGGCGACACCTGGGTAATTCAGGAATACGAAAACGGGGGAAAGGTTGTCAGACCGGTCGAACCTCTTGATCCAAAAAAACCTATCACAAAACTAAAAGGAACTGAATTTAACATTGACTTAAAAAATTGGAAAGCTGAGTCAGGTACAATTGTTCAGTTTTTCCCAGACGATACTATTTTTGAAACTACTGAATTTAACCGAAGCCATGTAGTTACTCAAATAAAAGAGTACGCATATCTAACAGCTGGAATAAAATTCGAGCTTTCGGATCAAATAAATGATCAAAGGTTTGTTTATTATTATGAAGGCGGCATAAAAGCTTATTTGAAGTCATTAAATAGAAATAAAAAGGCGTTAAATCAAAACATATTTTTTGTTCAAAAAGAAATGGACAATGTGGTGGTTGAAACTGCTCTACAATACAACGACTCTTTTGCTGAAAATGTGCTGTGTTTTGCAAATCACCTCAAAAACTCAGAGGGTGGAACCCATTTAACTGGATTTAGAGGCGCTCTTACCAGAGCTATTAACGACTACGCACGAAAAAATAATTACATAAAAGAAAAAGATCAAAATTTAAGCGGGGATGATTTAAGAGAAGGTCTTACCGCAGTTATCTCAGTTCAGATAGATTCCGAAACACTTCAGTTTGAAGGCCAAACAAAAGCAAAACTAGGAAACACAAACGTGAGGCAGGCAGTTGAAACTGTAGTCAAGGAAGCATTAGAAGCATTTTTAAACGAAAATCCAAAAGATGCTCAGATGATCCTGGAAAAAAATATTTTGGCCCTAAAAGCGAGAATTGCCGCAAAGGCCGCACGAGATTCCGTTATAAGAAAGACAGCGTTGGAGGGTGGGGGAGTACTGCCCGGAAAACTTGCCGATTGCGCTGAAAAAGATGCTACCAAAACCGAACTTTTTATCGTAGAGGGAGATTCTGCAGGCGGTACAGCGAAACAAGCACGAAACAGAGAGATTCAGGCAATTCTTCCATTGTTTGGTAAACCTTTAAATACCGAAAAGTCCCGTTTAGACCGAATTGTCGATTCAGAAAAATTTAAACATTTAATTGTTGCCATCGGAGCCGGAATAGGCGAGCAATACAATCCCGATAAACTTAGGTACGGAAAAATAATCATTATGGCTGACGCAGACATCGACGGACAGCATATTATGACTCTGCATTTAACATTTTTGTTCAGACATTTAACAGAACTTGTATTAAACGGCCATATTTATGTAGCTGTTCCTCCTTTATATAAAGCAACCTGGGGCAAAGAAAAAAGATATTTGTTTGACGATGCGGAAAGAGAAGCTTTCCTAAAAACAGAACAAGGTAAAAAGGCTCTCACACAAAGATTTAAGGGATTAGGAGAAATGAATGCAGATGAACTTTGGGACACCACAATGAATCCCGATACCAGAAGGCTAAAACAGATTACAGTGGACGACGCGGCAAGGGCAGATGAGGTATTTACTATGCTGATGGGAGAAGAAGTCGCTCCGAGAAAAAGATTTATTCAAACTAACGCTAAAAGAGCTAATATCGATGTGGCCGGTTAAACTTTGAGATTTCCCCTTGTAGTATTGTATAATATTCTGATTATTTAGGGCGTTGTTGCCCGTTTTGTTTTAAACGTAAAAATTTGAGGGAGAAAAAATGAATATACAGCTAATAGCTTTATTCGGTGCTCCTCTTACAGCTTTGGTAGCGCTTGCGTACGGCTTTTATTTTGCTAAA
>CAZHAM010000007.1:5025-13895 GCA_964530415.1 uncultured Candidatus Saccharibacteria bacterium
TGGCTTTTATAACATTGGGTTACGGAGTCTATCTTGCTAAACAAGTCTTAAAAGTCGACGAAGGAAACGACAAACTAAAAAGCATAGCTAAAGCGATAAGAGAAGGTGCTATGGCGTATTTAAAGCGTCAATTCAAAGTCATTATCCCATTTATGGTGGCTTTGGCTTTTATATTGTATTTAACAATGGGATTTGATATCGCGCTAACATTTCTGTTAGGCGCAATTTCAAGCGCAATTATTGGATATCTGGGAATGTGGATATCTGTTCGGGCAAATGTCAGAACGGCAAACAGTGCGCTACAAGGGCTAAATCCCGCATTAAAAGTGGCGTTTGGAGCTGGTACTGTAAACGGAATGCTCGTTGTGGGACTCGGGCTACTCGGGGTCTCATTAATATATATGTGGTCTTACTTTGCCTTTAACTCACAGGGAGATGCGGCAGTAGCAAAACACGCCACCGATGTTTTAGTTGGCTACGGATTCGGAGCTGCATTGATTGCCTTATTTATGAGAGTAGGGGGTGGTATTTTCACAAAAGCTGCTGATGTGGGAGCCGACCTAGTCGGTAAAGTCGAGGCGGGAATACCCGAGGACGATCCGAGAAACGCAGCTGTTATCGCAGACAACGTTGGCGATAATGTGGGTGATTGCGCGGGAATGGCGGCGGATGTTTTTGAATCTTATGAATTAACAGTTGTTGCGTCGATGATACTCGGAGGCGCAATGTTTGGATTAAGCGGAGTTGTATTTCCGTTGCTTGCAAGAGCGGCCTCAATTTTAACATCTATATTTGGCTCATTCTTCGTTAAAGCTAAAGACGACAGTGAAAGTGCCATTAAACCGCTAATCAGAGGTTTTATCGTATCGGCGGTTTCGTCAATTGTAATATTTATGGCTCTAGCGCATTACTTGTTAAACGAGCCCAGAGCAGGGTATGCCGCAGTATCGGGCATACTGGCAATGCTTGCTTTACTTTATGTAACAAAATATTACACAGGTCCGGGAGAAACTCCGGTAGTTGGAATTGCAAAAGCATCTAAAACAGGAGCTGGAACAAATATAATCGCCGGCATGTCGTATGGCATGGAATCAACATTTATGTCGACTCTCATTATGGGAATTGCGATTTTGGTGGGCTATGAGCTGCTCGGTTTCTATGGAATATCTTTAGCCGGCATGGGAATGCTCGCTACCACAGGAATAATTATGGCCCTGGATACATTTGGACCGATATCCGACAATGCACAGGGAATGTGCGAAATGGCGGGACTTTCTGAAAAAGCTTCCGAGGTAACAAGCGGACTTGACGCCGTTGGAAACACCACAAAAGCTCTCACCAAAGGATTTGCTGTAGGCTCAGCGGTTATCGCGTCGAGCTCTTTATTCGCAACATACTTTGAGAGTACAGGACTATCAAAAATCGATATTGCAAACCCAAAAGTCTTCGTAGGCTTATTATTGGGCGGAGCTTTGCCGTTTTTATTCAGTTCAAGATTAATGGGATCGGTCGGAAGAGCGGCATTTGAAGTTGTAGAAGAAGTAAGAAGACAGTTTAGAGAAATAAAAGGCATTATGGACGGAACAGCTTTACCGGATTACTCAAGAGCAGTCGAGATCGTAACCGCAGCCGCACAAAAAGAACTGATAGTGCCCGCTTTAATAGTTATTTTAGCTCCTGTATTTGTTGGATTCTTAGGAGCCGAAGCATTGGGAGGATTTCTTGGTGGAGCTGTTGTATCAGGTTTAATGTTAGCTTTATACAGCTGTAACACAGGAGGAGCTTGGGATAACGCCAAAAAATATATCGAAGACGGTAACTTTGGCGGAAAAGGAAGCGATGCCCACAAAGCATCGGTGGTAGGCGACACAGTAGGGGATCCGTTAAAAGATACTTCCGGGCCTGCGCTAAATCCAATGATGAAAATTATTCAGATTGTTGCTTTGCTTATTGCCGGATTGGTTATTAAGTACGTGGGTCTATAAATCAAATAATGTTAGTACTCATAGCGCCGCGTTTATCGCGGCGCTTTTATTTGTGTTAATTACTTATACACCTAAATAAAATCTGCTATATTTACGCAAATGGTACAAACACGAGAACACTATGATTCAGATGAAGCTCAAATGTTACAAAGTGAGTTACATAGGGGACAGATGGATCCTCAATTCGATAGAATTGCTAAAGAATTTAATTCTCCAAAGAGCGTTAGATTAGAAACCTTAGGTAGATTCTGTGATGCATACGTTTCTAGAGCAAACCTCATGTTAAAACATTCTAACGAGGATTTGGAAAAATTAGAATTAGAAAAACACGCAAAACAATATGCAAAAACTAAAGAGATAATTGATGAACTAGCTCTAGACCAATTAACTCCAAACTCTGATGAGATAAAAGAAATTGACGATCCTAAAACAATAATCACACTACTCACTACCTGCACCGAAATATTTAAATCCCCACCTTATAAGTTAAATTTGGGAAATTTTGACGAGTTAGAGTATCCGGATATTGCAATGGAAGGATTATATAAACTCTCCGACAACCTGCTAGACCGCTTGTATAATATTTTCGACGAGGTTGGAACCATACCTGTACAGTTGTTTGAACTATCGGAAATTGTGAAGGTCTTAGATACTCAACAATTAAAGATAAGAGAAAAATATGAGAAAAGAGGAATTGGAGATCAAAATTTAAATCCCAGTAATGAAAGCGTAAAAACATTAGCTTTAGAATCAAAACTTTGGGATTTAATAGATAAACAATCAAAATTAACTGAAATAAATTTGGGGGATGTGGCTGAATTCACCGAATTGTATGCGGACACAATTATATCTCACTATGAAAACTCATTGAAAACTGGCTCTAGGGCAATGTTTAACCAATCAAACGGCAAATTGTTCAGAGAAATTTCAGAACTTTCAAAAGATAGAAACACTGTCTCTGACTTTACCGATGGGGAACTGCTAAATCTCTTAAACTTTTCCAGTATTTATTTTCACATAGCCAAATCTCACACTTCAAAGAGAGTAAAACTAGGCCCACCAGAAACCAATTTAAAGGCGCTTAAACCTTTTTATTTATTTTTTAAGAAAGTTTACGATGAAACCAAAGGTAGAGAACTTGTAACAAATCCAATTATTGATACTGAATACAAAATATATACTGATTGGTACGGTTCTCATACAGAGTAAATGTGATATCATATTTAGGTTATGGTCGACAAAGTCACAAATATAACAGGTACTACCGAAGAAAAAGAAGCTAAAGAAGCAATCTCACCGATAGGCATAAGGCCCGCAGAAATATCCGAAGAGATGCAGAGAGCTTACTTAGACTATGCAATGAGTGTTATAGTCTCAAGAGCTTTGCCTGACGTCAGAGACGGTCTTAAGCCTGTTCAACGAAGAATTATTTACGCAATGCAGGACCAGGGTAACAACTTTTCCAGCAAATTTACTAAATGCGCGGCAGTATTAGGCGAGGTGTTAAAGAAGTATCACCCCCACGGCGATTCTTCGGTTTACGATGCACTTGTGAGAATGGGTCAGAATTTTACCCTTAGGTATCCGCTTATTATTCCACAAGGTAACTTTGGTAGCATCGACGGCGACCCTCCTGCTGCTTACAGGTACACAGAGTGTAAACTGGCCAAGATTTCCGAAGAATTATTTTTAGATATTGAAAAAGAAACAGTTCCTTTTGAGGTAAACGATCTTCAAAACGACGAACCGATGTTTTTACCTTCCGTACTTCCTAACTTACTCTTAAACGGCGCCTCGGGCATTGCCGTAGGTATGGCAACTAGTATTCCGCCTCATAATCTGGGGGAAATTCTTGATGGGATAAACTTACTTATCGAAACAGCAGATGAAAAAGGCTCGGCACCAGCAAAAGATGATCCCGGAACTGAAATCGGCATATATGACGGCAAGGTCGGCTCGTTTTTTGTAAGGGTAGCCAAAACAGACTTTTCCTCGTCCTCAAGCGTTGAGGATCTTGTTAAATTCATAAAAGGACCTGATTTCCCAACCGGCGGAATTATTTATGATCAAAAAGAAATTACTCAGATGTACGCGACAGGGAAGGGTAGGGCAGTAACAAGGGCAAAACTCGATATAGAAGAGGGGAAGAACGGCAAAGTCCGCATTATTGTAACCGAGATTCCTTATCAAGTTGTAAAAGCAACTTTGGTTAGCAAAATTGCAGATCTGGTTAAAGATAAGAGAATAGAGGGCATTTCAGATTTAAGGGACGAGTCAAATAAAGACGGGATGCGAATTGTTATTGAGCTTAAACGTGATGCCGTAGCCAAAAAAGTTGAAAATCAATTGTTTAAATACACCCCACTTCAAAATGCTTTTAATGCCAATATGGTCGCACTAATAGATAACGAGCCAAAATTAATGACTTTGAAGATGATTCTTGAGGAGTTTATCAAGCACAGACAACAAGTGGTAGTCAAAAGAACACTTTACTTACTCAGAAAGGATAAAGAGCGCGAGCATATACTTCAAGGTCTTAAAAAAGCGCTAGATAATCTTGATGAAATTATAAAACTTATCCGTGCAAGTAGAGATGCTGAGGTAGCAAAAGTAGGGCTTATCGAAAAGTTTAAATTTTCTGAAATTCAGGCTCAAGCAATTCTTGATATGCAGCTTAGAAAACTCGCTGCCCTTGAACGAAAAAAGATAGAGGACGAGCTAAACTCGATTCTAAAAGAGATTGCCGGATTTGAAACACTTTTAGCATCGCCACAAAAAATACTTGATCTGATATCTTCCGAACTTACCGAAATTAAAAATAAATACGCAGATGAGAGAAAAACAAAGGTTATAAAGGGTAAAGTAGGGGAGCTTTCAGATGAAGACGTGATAGTAAACGAAAAATGCATAATAACTTTTTCGGGAAATGGGTATATTAAACGACTTAAAGAAACAGCGTATAAAAAACAGGGCCGGGGAGGAAAAGGCGTTAAAGGTCAGGATTTAAAAGAAGAAGATGAGGTTGATGCAATTAAAATCTGCAATACACACGACTGGGCGTTCTTTTTTACAAACATAGGTAAGGTCTACAAAATGAGGATATGGGAAATACCCGAATCGTCAAAAACGGCAAAGGGTACACCGATAGTGAACTTTTTAAGTACGAGACAAGACGAAAGAATAGAAGCGTTAGTTACCTTAGACAGCGTAACATTAGAGAACGACAGGGGATACCTCTTCTTTTCGACTCAAAAGGGTGTAGTTAAAAAGACCCCTCTTGAAGAGTTCGCGAATATTAGATCTTCAGGAATAATGGCCATAAACCTAGGGAGTGGTGACATTTTAACCTTTGTCGGATTCACAGACGGGGAGCGCGACATTTTGATTACAACCGAAACAGGCCAATCGATTAGATTTAGCGAAAAAGATGTAAGAGATATGGGAAGAGCGGCATCCGGCGTAACCGGCATAAAACTCGACAAAGACGATAGAGTGGTATCTACAGTAGTATTACCTGATAACGAAAAGGGCCTTACACTTTTAACAGTATCTGAATTCGGCTATGGTAAGAAAACAAAGGTTTCAGAATATAAAACCCAGCATAGAAGCGGGTCGGGGATACTTACATATAAGGTTACGGATAAAACGGGCAAGCTAGTATCGGCAAGGTTGTTTACTGAAAAACTCGAAACAGATATTTTGATAGCCACATCAGACGGCAAGGTTATACGGCTTGGCGGAAAAGACGTCCCAATTCTTGGCCGAGCAACTCAAGGTGTTAAGCTGATTAAATTAGGCAGCCACGATATAGTTTCCTCTGTTGCCCTGCTTGAGGATAATCTTGAACAAGAAGATGCCGAAACAATCGCAGAGTAACAGTACAATTCCTAATTTAGAAATTGAAAGAAAATTATTTTCACAAGGTATAAAGTATATTGCCGGCATAGACGAGGTGGGCAGGGGACCACTAGCCGGACCAATTGTGGCTTGTGCTGTGATCTTAGACATAGAACGGGTACTAAGTTTATCCGATGCTTCTGACCCTACGCACAATTTATATACCCAGATAAAGGACTCAAAGATGCTTACACCGATTAAACGCGCTCGGGTAAACGAATTCTTACTTAACGAGTCAATTAGTTACTCTCTATATGAGATTTCCAACGAAGATATAGACAAAAAGGGGATTTCTGCAGCTAACCAGGATGCTTTTTTTAATTCTTTAATGGGACTTGATGTTAAAGCACAAATAGTACTCACTGACCACTTTGAGATCAGTAGGATAACTAAAGAGTCACAGATGAATATAGCGCAAGGGGATAAGGTTAGCATTTCAATTGCAGCTGCATCGGTTATCGCAAAGGTTTACAGGGACTCTTTAATGGTGGGTATGAGCAAATTATACCCTCAGTACAGATTTGAAAAACACAAGGGATATGGAACAGCAGAGCATATACAACTTTTAAAAATTCACGGCCCGTGTAAAATTCACAGGTTTAGTTTTGAACCGGTTAAGAGTATGTTTCAGTAGAGGTTGCTGACTTTATTACTTTCTTTGTCGGATACGTCAAATTCTCGGTCTACAAAATCTTTATCCTTTTTAAGTTCTACATCCTTATGAAATCTCGTGTGCACATCCTTGAGTCGGGCATTGGTAACGTGTGTATATATTTGAGTTGTAGAGACATTGGAGTGGCCCAAAAGCTCCTGGACACTTCTTAGGTCGGCTCCTTCCTGTAATAAGCCAGTTGCGAAGGTATGTCTTAGGGTGTGGGGTGTTGCGTCAACGGCGATACCGCCTCGAGTTACGTACTTTTTAACTAACCGTTGAACGCTTCGCGGGGTAAGTCTTAATGAATCTCCGTCAAAATCCTGTTCTTCCATTCTTTTGCCACTATACCTAATAAAAAGAGGCGAGTACTCGTCATGCCTTGTTGCAAGATACCTTTTAAGCCAAACTATAGCCGAGGGTGACAAGTATACAATTCTGGCCTTTTTTCCTTTACCTATAACCGTAAACTCTCCAGTGTTCAAATTAATGTCATTTTTGTCTAAATTGGATAATTCGCTCACACGTAAACCGGTGCTAAATAAAGTCTCTAAAATTGCGCGGTCTCTTACACCGGATATTTTGTTGAGATTTTGTACTTCAAACAGTCTTTTAAGCTGATCGTCATCTAAAACCTTTGGGACTCTGTCATCGGCTTTACCTAGTATGATCTGCTCAGGTGACATCATTTCGATATTTTCCTCGACCACCAGGTATTTTAAAAACGCCCTTAAAGCTACTAAAAAGGTTTTTTGGGTGGATCTCTTAAACTCAAGATTAAACTTCTCACTTTTTCTTCTATTAAGATAAATTCGATATTTTTTAATCAATTCGTAGTTTATGTCAGACACTTTCAAGGTTTCAACTGCCAAAAATGATTTTGCCCAGGTCAGAAAGTCGTACAAATAAAAGTGATACATCCTGATTGTATTTTGTGAAAGGTTTTTGCTTATTTCACAGAACTCAAGGTATTCTGTAATTGCCGCTTCTAGGGTTGATTTATGATTTAGCATAGATTAAGAGCTCACTAACTTAACTTCAGTATACATTAATCGTTTTTTATTTAAAAATCCAATATAGGGCATTCTAGGGGCTCGGGGAATATGGCGTCACGACAACAAAAAGGGGATATAGAGCCGCCAAGCTCCGGAGACTAATTAATTTATTAAGTTATTAAGCGGGAATAGCCGAAATATAAAAATTTAATTAGTAAACAAATAGAGTAGAGAAAAATTCAAATACTATAGGTGTAAATAATTAATACTTAAATAATAAAAAGTATTTTGCATTTAAATTTTTGATTTAGAAACAAAAGGGAAGGTAGGCATTTTGAAATACTGTAGACGTCGTATAATGTATGTTTAACGACATTGAGTATCCGGAAAAGCCCTAGGCATCAATAATGGCGGGTATGTACCTTTAATAGAGTACAACCGAAATATAATCCGAGTAATTCACGCATAATTACAAATTAATTCCCTTTTAAATAAGTGATTAATTATTTTATTTTTAACAATTAACGCTGATTACTGCCCGGGCTCTATTTAGTTTAGCAAATACCGCAAAACACCCGGGGTTATCCACAGCACCTCCCTGCCCTACAGAAGTATGACAATCATTCTGAGACGTATGACAATGCTACAATACATTGGTATGACAACAAATAACGATGGATTGATTGAAACTTAACGTCGCAATACTATGACATTCGTACCCCATAGTGTGACAAACGTACGCTATAGGTTAGCAGACTACCCTATAGTTTGATAACTAAAATTACCCATTACCCTGTTCCCTAGCCCGTCCCAACGCTTAATTCTTGAACAAGACGAGTAATGCTAAAAAGATAAAACAAATAAAGGAATATTCTAAAAGCATTCGTTTTGATACATTGTTTTTAAGGTAAAAGCTTGTGTAGTTTAGCCCAAACATCAAAACTGCTGCGGTAAACAGCGCTCTCAAAAATGCTTCTGAGGGAATAAACATTGTAGCTGCAGCTGAGCACAAAATAAAGAATCCTACTGAGGTTGATAAAAATATATATTCCCCTACTCCTACGTTTTTGGAATCTTCATCAAACTTGGTGCTCCATATCTGGTACGCATTAAATAAAAAGCCAAAAATAAAAACCAGGAACATATGAACAAAAGGGTAATAAGATAATTTAAAAATACCCGAGTAAAGAGGTATGGCCGTAAGTGTAATGAGTATTAAACTCCATGTAACTGCAACCCTATATAAAGGGATTGTCTCTTCCCTATCAATAACAACTAAAAATATGTTATCTGATAATAAAATTAAATAATATATGAAAACAAAACCTAAAATGATAACTA
>CAZHAM010000007.1:13995-25293 GCA_964530415.1 uncultured Candidatus Saccharibacteria bacterium
TTGGCATCGTCAGACTTAACCTGAATATCGAGTTTTAAAATATCTTTGACCGCTTCCTGTACTTCTTTTTTACTAGATCTCCCGTACCCTGTCAAAGCCAACTTAGCTTGTAGGGCAGTATACTCGAATACGGGAAGGTTTTTATCTGCGGCTGATAAAAGCGCAATGCCTCTTGCCTGACCCACTGCAATTGCAGTTTTAACGTTTGTATTAAAAAAGAGTCTTTCAACAACCATGATATCTGGGGCGTATTCTTTAATTACAGCCGACAAAGTTTTGTACAGTAACCTCAGTCTTTTGGGCATCTCCAAATCCTGGTGTGTAATTATCACATCGCTATAAACGAATTTTGGAGTTTTAGTCTTAATACTAACAATACCAACACCTGTTCGGGCAGTTCCGGGATCAATTCCAAGAATTAACATTTTAAATTAAATTTCAAAATTAACATAAATATCCTGAATATCTTCGTTATCATCTAACTCGTCCATAAGTTTAAGCAAAGAATCCTTTTGAGATTCACTAGGTTCGCTCATAAATACGGGATTTTCAACATCGGGAGTAAAAATGTATGCTGTACTCCCAGGACCTCCTAGCGATCCCCCATGCTTTGAAAAAATATTTCTTATCTCGGCGGCAGTTCGGTTTTTATTGTCTGTAAGACCTTTTACATAAAAGGCTTCTCCCCCGGGACCAAATGCTTCATAAATTACATCAAAATAATTTGCCGCATCAGCGCCAGTTCCTGTTCCTTTGCTAATTGCTTTCTCAACATTATCTTTTGGCATTCTGGCTTCTTTAGCTCTATCTACGGCTAATCTTAAGGAGGCGTTAGCGTCCATGTCTCCCCCACCGGTTTTGGCGGCAACTGTTATAGCTCTACTTAATTTTGAAAATACTTTGCTTTTTTTGGCATCGTTAACTGCCTTATCACGTTTAATTGTTGCCCACTTAGAATGACCTGACATAATAACTAACTTTAAAATTTTTAGCGCTATACCAACAAATTATACTACTTTAAGAATGATTGGTATACCCAAAACCAGCCAATTGACAATTAGCGAAATTAATTTATTCTTGTACGCATGCAAATTAATATAGCTCTCCTCGCAAAGAAAGCTATCGACGCAGCACTAAAGGGAGAATGGCAGGCAGCAATAGAATTTAATAAAGAAATACTAGAAAAAGATCCTAAGAATATTGACGCAAAACTCAGACTGGGCAGGGCGTATATCCAAAAAAAGGATTTTAAAGATGCAGAAAAACTTTTCGAGGATGTTTTGAAACTCGATCCAATTAACCAAATAGCTTTAAAAAACCTTAAAATTGCCAAAAGCAGAAAATCAGATTTTTCGAATTCACCTAACGTAGACGCAAAAACACTAATAAAAGAGCCTGGAACAACAGTTGAGGCCAATTTACTTGTTTCCACAAAGAATATGGACTGCGAGGACTTTCTCACAGGAGAAATTTTAAAGTTAAAAGTACGAAAACATGCTGCAGATGTAATCAAAACCAGAGCAAGGGGGGAAGTTCTAGTCGGAGAAATAACTGATAAAGACTTAGTTACAAGACTAAATGTTGCCCAAAATAAAAAGGCGCATATAACTGTGAGTTATATTAAGGGCAGTGGCAAAAAGATATTTGTGTTGATTAAATCGGACGTATCCGTGTTTAAAGCAGAAAGACAAGATGTCAAGCCCTATCTCAAAAAAGGCAGCATAGAAGAACCTGAACTGGAAATCGAGTCGGAACTCTCATTTGAAAACCAGTAAAAGTACCCTTATCTCAAATCATCATCTTCGAGTAATCCGCTATTAACACTGCTTGGCGGGGTTGGTTGAGCAGTATGTGCTGGATGTGCTGGTTGGGCCGGCTGAGCGCGCTGAATTTCTGGAGCCTTCTCGACTTTAGGTGCGGGTTTGGCTGTAGCAATATCCTGGACGTATTCCCTCTTTGGGCCAGGATTCTTTGGTTTATTTGGCATTGGTTTCTTTACTTGTTTTGGTTTAGTTGCAACTTCTGGTTTCTTTTCAACTTGAACCGGAGCCGGTTTTGAAACCTCAACTACTTGGGTGCTTGCTGTCTGAGTATCTTTGTTTAAAACCTTATCAAAAGCCGCGTAGGGCACGTTGGCGGTCCCCTCAGGGATAAGTACAACGACCTTATCGTTTATCTCTAGTTTATTAAAATCTGCTGCTACATCGGATATTTTATATGTGCCGCTATCAGTTATCGCGTACCATTTACCCTCTTTTTTGCTTGCAACACCTTCTAATTTCTTTCTGGCAAGCTTTTCGATTTGTTTAAACATCTTGTTGCCATCAATTTCAACAAGTTTTAATTTATCTCCAAAAATTAACCTTGATTTTGCTGCATAGTTTGCGGGAACTTCGTATTTAGTATTATTCTCGTCAACTAAAAAGGCCCCATCAAAGAGTCCGGTGACACCCGGCAAATCCTCATATTGGGATTTATTCGATTCGAACTCAACTTTTTCCAACAACGCTGAGACCTTTTGCAAATTCTCCGTTGTGTATTCGAGTAACTTTTTTATCTGATCTATATTTTTATCTGATGACATATTTTCTCCTTAACTAATTAATTTCCTTCCCCTTATCTTCTTGGGGTTGATTATTTTTATATTCTTGGGCAATAGCTGTTCCTTTATCGAACTGGAACTCTACCCACTTGTTTATCTTACTCTCAACGAATTCCCGAGGCACTCCATACTTTTCCCTACTCATCTGAATTGCCTTCTCCCTATTGTTTGTGATAGGAAGCGGGTACCCTTCTTCCCAAGGTAAGAGTATTCTAGCCGAAAAAGGCACCGAAGTCATTCCATTTACCATAAGTTTTATATAAACCTGAAATTTCTCAAGTGAAATGATATCGTCAGCAGTAAAGTGGGGTGAGAACTCGTAGGACATAACATTTGCGTCTCCGGCTCCTAGAGAGAAGGTTGCGATTGTACCGACATTGCCTAAAACGGCCTTTAAAAGCTCTTCAGAGAGCTGAGCAGTGAACTGATGAGTCAAATATAGACCCAGTTTGTATTTTCTGGATTCCGATAAAATTTCCTCGAAGCTTCCCGTAGCAAAGTTTTGAAACTCGTCCACATACATATAAAACGGCTTTCTTTGATCGTATGGGATTCGGGCTCTTTGAAGAGCAAAAAACTGAAGTCTCGATACAAGTAGCGCGCCCAATAAGTTAACGTTGTCTGCACCAATTTTACCTTTTGATAAATTTATAAGCAGTATCTTACCTGTGTTCATGGCGTCCCAAATATCTAAAGTGGAATTTCGCTGTCCTAAAATGTTTCTTATTGTTGTTGAAGCTAAAAACCTGTTAACTTTATTTTGAATTGGAGATATAGCCTCGGTAACCAGTTTTTGATTTCCCTTCATTTCCTTAAATTCATTGTCCCAAAATTTGTGAACTACCGGATCTTTTACTTGATGAAGAATATAATTTTGGTAATTTTTATCCTCTAAAATTCTTGTGATGCCCATCATTGTCGTACCCGGAACATCGAGTAAGGTTAAAATGGCATAGTTTAAGAGATATTCAAGCCTCGGACCCCATGAGTAATCAAAATGGTGGTGAATTGCCGATACCAACCCCGAAGCCATCAGGTTTTTCTGATCGGGAGATTCCATTTCGAGCAGATTCAGGCCGATAGGTCGTTCTGTATCAGACGGATCAAAATAAATTATATCTTTTAATCTGTGGTCAGGAAGTCGCTCCATAACTTTGTCTATTGTTTCGCCGTGAGGATCTAAAACCGCAAGTCCGGCGCCGTTATAAATGTCCTGGCAAATCATATTTACAAACATGGTTGATTTACCGGTACCTGATTTGCCGATAACATACATATGTCTCAACCTGTCGTCATTGTTGGCAACGCCGAATTTAAACTTTTTGTTCCTATACATTGTTTCACCGATGTAAACGCAGTCGGATGTAGGAAGATCGGCAGGTGGTTCTGACTTTCTTGAATAAATCCAAGAGATGTTTGGGGTGTCTATATTTGAAGAAGGAAAGTGATATAAAGTAGCGAGTTCCTCTACATTTAGTATCATCTGCTTGGAAGAATCAAAGTACCTGGATCTCATATTTTCTAATTTTGATTTATTGTTGCTGTCCAAGATGTATCCGAACGAATTAAGAGCTGTACTTGTGTACTGCTTTAATACCGCTAAAACCGATCTTAGGTTACTTTCAAGCGTGTAATCTTCTTTTGCGGACGACATAACCTTTACAACCGCGTAATATCCCATTCGGGTAAGTTTGTTCTCAATTGCCTGCATTTCCATCTCCTGAGTAGGTGTGAGCCTAACAAGCGTATCTTTTGAAGTTGTTAAATCTACCGGAACATGAGTATTTTGGGTAAATAAACCGGTTGCGATGCCTTTAGTTATTTCTAAAGCTTCGTTAGAGATAATTTTTGTAAAATTTGAAAAGAAATTCGGTTTGGAAGAACCCCCATACCCTTCTCTAACTGACTGGACAAAACCGTAACCTTCTTTTTGCCAAATATCCGGCATTGGCTTCAATAAAAACTGCATCCAAATTTCCTCGTCCTCCCCTATTTCTGCTAGTGAAGATGTTAAAGAAGATAATGGATCAGCCTCGAAATCTCTGAAACTTTTAATTGGATAATAATAGGGTTTTAACTGAGAAAGCTCAGCAATTTGAAATTTCGAGTCATTTTTAAAATATTTTTCTGAAAAGTCTGTTGTTACTTTTACCTGAGCTTTAGGAAAATGTGCGTAAATCTGGCCTTCAATAAATTTTGCAACATCTTGCGGAACAACAACATAAAAACGTATTCCATGTTCACTTGAAGCGACGATTTCAAAAGAAAAATGTTCCTGAATATTGGTATCTTCCTTTAAAAGGCCGTGTATAGCGGCAAACATGTTTTCTGCGGAAAGTGAGGGAACTTTAAAGTCGGACAATTCCTCTTGGTTTTTGCTGATTTGTACTTCAAGTACCGTTAGTGAATCCGCGCTTTGAGTATCCCCAGCAGACAGCCCCGAGGAGCCTTTAAGTCTGAAATACACTACAAAAAGAGCTATAAAAAAGATTACGAAAAATATTAGTATGTATGTAGAAACCATTTAGAATATAATTTCCCCCACCCTGATTTGGGGCGGGGGTAGAAAGGAGAGAGTCAATTAAACTTATAATATTACATTTCCCGGGCAATGTCAAAGCCGATAATTACAACAATATCTGACCTATCAAGCTCCTCTTGGTTTAAGAGTGTAAATTCATCTTTGCTAACTACTTTTGATATTCCGAACACTTCTTTTATTAGAGCGGTGCTCGCAGAATCCTGCATATCGGTAACAATAATAGATTCCTCAAGTGTATCTTCTGTGTTTGAAACAGCTACTACTCTACCCCCTAAATTTTTTATCGTTCTGGAACCTAAAGTGGCGGTTCCGGGTATATTTGTTCCGTTTAATATTGCGATACTTAACTTTTCTGTGTTTAAAGGAGACTCTATAGAAATATCTAAAAGCTCCTGATCAATTAGATTCGGATTATCTAGATAGCTTTGATCTAAAGTTTTAACAAAATTTCTATCTTCAGGGACAGAGCTTAAAAACTGGTGGTACCCATAAAAGTCTCTTAGAGTCATATTTGTTTGCGTATTATCTTGAAGGTTTGAAAGGTTTTCTTTAGACAACAATTCAAAAATATTGCCGGATTGAACAAAGTTATCAAACTGGGAATTACCCTTAGCCTGAGTAACCAAGTAGTTAGTTGGCTTGAGACCGAATATTTTAAAAATAGATCCATTTAAAATTTTTAGTCCGGCTACGTATGAGTCATTTTCATTGACAATTCCGCCGAAGACAAACGACTTACCTACCTCCTCATCTCCGTACTTTCCGGGAAGATCCACAACAAGGGCTGGCGGCACATTATATAAAATACTTTTTCGTGAATATTTATTAAAAATTACAAAATTAATCTTTTCGATTTTGGGAGATTGTGAGTTTAGATCATCAACAACTACATATAAAAGATTTGGGATCAAATCTGAGTAAAGGCTTGAGTCTGATTCGTCTACTGCAAAAATTTTCTGCTGATTAAGGTAATTAAAAAAGGAATAAATACCTAAAAACCCTAAAGATATGACTAATACACTAAAAAGTGCGACAAATTTTGACAAAGCTGCCTTGCCGTGTTTACTAAAAAGACGCTTATTAAACGCCACTTTTTTTAGTTTTAAGTTTTTATTACGGCTCTGTTTCTTTGTAGACTTAGAACTCGTAGCACTACGTTTGTGTCTTGGGGGCATTAATCAATATCATATCAGATATTTTCATAAGTTTGGATACATTTACTTGTTTATTGGAAAGCTTTGAACTCTTCGGGGAGTTGGGATTCGATTAAAAGTTGCTTTTCAGTAATTGGATGTTTAAAAGAAACTGAGTATGCGTGGAGCATTAATCTCGGGAAATGTTGTGCAGACCAGTCGAGTTCTTTTCTTGTGTTGTAAATAGAATCGTAAATTACAGGCTGATTCATAGCGGACAAATGTACTCTAATTTGATGCGTTCGCCCGGTTTTAGGCTTTATTTCATACAATGTAACATCTTCCCCCTCAATATTATCTGCACCTTTTACCTCCAGAAATGTTACTGCCTCCTTACCATTTGGTGATACAGCGTACTTAAATGGGAATTTTGGATTTCTAATTAACGGTGCTTTTATCTCAATAAATTTCTCAACGGCTTTACCAAAACACAGCGCAAAATACACTTTCTCCACTTCCCTACTTTTAAATTGCTTTTGCATACTCAAAAAAACTTCTGGGTTCCTGGCTGCAATTAAAATCCCGGAAGTATCTTTATCTATACGATGAACGATTCCACTGCGTAAGTAAAAGTCCTGCTTTGATAAAAGCTCATAGTCTTCTTCATTAATATCCTCTGTATACGCTATAGCATCGTCGGGGTTGTCTTTAATACCGTCTTTTTTAATAGGATACTTATCGTCTAAAAAATCTTGCAGAGTGGCACCCAGGGCCGTATGCGACCTGTTTACGACCAGACCGGAGGGTTTATCAACCACAAGCAAATATTCGTCTTCAAATAATACTTTTATGTCCATAGGTTGCAAATTGTATCACTTCTCACCCGATTTAAATAATACCCACAAAAGTACTGCGGTACCTATAACGATTAAAACATCGTATATGTTAAATGAAACTAGTCCAAAAAAATTGATATTGTCGGTGACACAACCGGTAATACTTCTGGAATATAAGTTTACCCCAGAACCAACAACTACAAAAAGCCAGCCAAGGATGACTGCTCTACTCTTTTTGTAAAGGGATAAAGAAATAACACTTGCTATTACCAAAAGGTAAATTGAAAGAAAAAGGACAGTTCTAGTATTTGCAGGCCAAAAAAAGAGGAAGTTGCAGTTGGTAATATCGTTCATTTTTAGATATTTTCTTTATTTGCGCAATCTATGCACTTCGTTGCCTCGGGATACACTCTCAAGCGGGCTTTATCGATTGGCACTCCGCAAATCTCGCATATGCCGTATTTGCCTATTTTCATAAACCCAAGGGCTTTTCTTACCTGAATACGCATGGATTTAATAGCGCTGATCTTAACGTCGGTGAGTTCTTTTTGATTGTCTTCCAAAATTGCTTCGTCAAGAACTTCTGCGTTGTCCATTGTTCTATCTTGGTTTAAAAATGCATCTTCTGCAGCAAGTTGCTGTTGAGAAGACTTCAACTGTTTTTCTTTTGCTGTTAATTTTGCTTGAAGAGCTTTTAACAAATCATTTGGTATATTTGTGTTAAATATCATAGATTTTTTTCCGCGAAAATATAATGTTACTACACCAATTGTAAATAACAGCATATAAAAGAGCAAATTTCCCGTACCATTGTAAAAAATTAATCCTCCAATAGACGTTAGGATTAACATAATAGAAAAAATCAAGCCCGAGGCAATCTTGTACCCCCTATACTTTAAGATTAGATACTGAGAAACTGTCAAAACTGAGATGAACAAAACTAGCTGTTTATGCCCTTGAACCAACAATAAACCCGTCAAATATATGATAGAAAATGCGATATAAGCATGGGCTAAAATATCTAAAAGCCTGTACACTGACCATTTCCACCTCTTTGAAAGGATTAGTACCGGAGATAGACTCAAAATAAAAGGGATAACAGCAAGTAAAAGGTTTTTATCGAATTTTAAAAGCCAATTTTGAGGCTCGAAGATTTCAAGATTTTGAATACGGGATTTTAAAAAAAGATTAAACGCGATAAAAACCGTTAAAACCCAAAAACTAATATCAAATGTTTTATCCGAGTTAAAACCGTCTTTCTGGCCCTCATACCAAATTACAAATGCCCACATTAAAACCCCGAAGAAGGTAAAAAGGTAGATGGTGTTTACATTAAAATTATTAAATAAGATGATTGAGGAAGGAAGCATAACTTATTATATCTTAAGCTTTCGAAGAATATTCGCCAGTTTGGGTATTTACTTTTACCTTATCCCCTATTTTTACAAATGGTGGAACTTTTATAACGACTCCGGTGTCTAAAGTTGCATCTTTATAGGCATTTGATACGGTGTTCCCCCTAAATCCTGGTTCGGTATATGTCACCTCAAAAACCAACGAATTTGGCAAATCTACAGAAATAGCCATATCCTCAAAATACATTACCTGTACATTTTCGCCTTCTTTTAAAAAGCGTGACGTCTCCCCTATTGTGTCCTCTGTTATATATACCTGCTCATAAGTATCTGGATCCATAAATACATAACTATCATTATCTTTATAGAGATACTGGGCGCTTTTTCTAACCACGTAAGCGTCTTCCATTTTGGCTGACGCAATATACCCCTTTTCAAGTACCTGACCGGTAACTAGGTTTCTTACACGCAACTTTACATTAGCGCTACCCCGGCTAACTTTGATGTGTTCGTATTTAATTACTAAAAATGGTTGGCCGTTTTCTTTAAAAACTGAGCCTGTTTTCATATCTGTAACTATCATAGTTTTTTATTATGGTGCCGTGAGTGAGAGTCGAACTCACACGAGGTTGCCCCCAGTGGTTTTTGAGACCACCGCGTATACCATTCCGCCACCACGGCAAACTTAATACAAGGCAGATTAGGCATAGGAATTTTATCACAAAGATATGAGTTTAGATAAGCTAGTCCTGATTAGACTCGACTTCGTAGAATTTGGTTATTTCACCCTTAAAGTACAAGTCAAATTCGGCAGTTGCCCCGTTTCTGTGTTTCGCAATATTTAACTTTAGGTTAACACGGTCGTCTTCGTCAGGTCTGTACAAAAACATTACAACGTCAGCATCCTGCTCAATAGATCCGGAATCTCTCAAATCGCTCAATTGTTTTTGTCGCCGCCTCTCTGCTCTACTGCTCTTGAAAGCTGAGAAAGTGCCAAAACAGGAACTTTTAACTCTCTTGCCAGGTTTTTTAACCCCTGCGAAATTTGTGAAACTTCCTGAACACGGCTTTCTGCCTTTTGTGCCCTTATAAGCTGCATATAGTCAACAACAATAAGCCCGATGTCGTGTTCGAGCATAATTCTACGGGCTTTTGTGCGCATTTCTAAAATGCTGATACCCGGCGTGTCGTCAATAAAAATAGGCGCTTCTGCAAGCTGACCTGCGGCTACACTGTACTTTTCAAAATCTTCAGGGTCTAAATTTCCCGTTGCTATCTTCCAGTTGTCGATATTTGCCTGGGACGAAATTAATCTGTCGACAATCATCTCCCTACCCATTTCGAGCGAAAACAACACAACACCGATTTTTTTCTCCAAGGCTGCGTAAAGTGCAATATTATTAATAGCAAAAGAAGATTTACCGACGGATGGTCTTGCAGCTAAAATAATTAGGTTCTCCTTTTGCATACCAGATAAAATTCTGTCTAACGCTTTTAGTCCTGTAGGCACTCCGCGCAATTGACCTCTATTTTTACTCAATTCGTCTAATCTCTCGAATGTGACTTCCAAAATGTCCTTTATTGGAACAAAATCCTGATACATTTTATCTTGTGAAACTCCGTATAATAATTGTTCGGATCTGTCGATGATATCTTCGATTTCTCCCTCATTTAACGCCAATTCGGAGATCTCCGCAGCTGCCGAAATTAGTGACCTTTTGAGGGAATTGTTTTTGATTATCCTTGCATAACTTTCAATATTAGCTGCAGTTGGTACAGAATTAACCAATTCGGTTAAATAAGTTACTCCACCTACTCTCTCGAGCTCTCCCATTTTTTTAAGTTCAGCGGGAACGGTAATTAAATCGGCTGGCTCGCGAGAGTCGTATAAATTCATTATCGCTTGATAAATACTTTCGTGTGATTGTTTGTAAAAATGATTTGCGCGTAAAAACTCTATTACTTTAACTATTGCATCTTTATCGAGTAAAACTGCACCCAAAACCGATTTCTCGGCCTCTAAATCGTGCGGAGGCAGGTGTATGCTATTTGGTTTATTATCTGCGGGCATATTTTAATTATCTGGGCAGTAAATTAAATTCTAAATTAATGATCCATGTCTAAAACGTACACTGTAGTGTCACTTGGAATCTCGGATTTTACGGTGATTCTTAGTTTCTCTGCTTTTTTAAACGAGTCCTCCACTCCCATTTCTTCCAAAAAGTTTTTCACCGGTGACAAACCCTTACTTTCAACTAAATCTTTTGTTGCGTAGTGCATCGGAATTACAATTGCGGGCTCCAGAGAAGAAATTACTTTAGAAGCCATTTCATGATCCAAAGATCCTTTTCCGCCTACTGGTATCATCAAAACATCTATATCAGAAATTTTTTGGAGAGTTTCCTTTTCCAATTCGTGACCTAAATCACCAAGATGCAAAATGGTGAAACCATCCATCTCTATTTGATAAATTATATTTTTCCCTTTGGCTTCGCCTTTAGACTTATCGTGATATGTTTGAATTCCATTTACAAAAGTGCCTCCGATTTCATATTCTCCTGCCGAGTCTACCAAAAGTCTGTAGTCCGAAACACCTTCGATGTTTGAATGTCCGGGATCTTTATGTGAGATCAATAAAACATCAGCTTTTTGCTTGGGAAACTTATATCCTACCTCAGGATCGTACGGATCGATCAGTATTGTTAAATTTTTTCCTTTGAGTTTAAAGCACGAATGCCCAATGTGAGTTATTTCCATATGGATAATCTATCCTACCAAGGTAAAAAAGACAAGAATTTGCTTTTTTAAACATAAAAATAGGGTAAAATCT
>CAZHAM010000008.1:0-25083 GCA_964530415.1 uncultured Candidatus Saccharibacteria bacterium
CACCGGCTCCTCCGCAAACCGAACCTTCAGCCGAACAATTAGCGCCTGTTCAGCTTGACTGGAAATACCCCACAGGAGCAGATACGCAAAAGAAGGTATCGGCGACAATTCAGCCGTCTTTTATAAAACCGGTCCAGGAAGAAAAAACGCTCGAACCCGAAATGCAATCGGCAGAGATAGTTGATGCACAAACCAATATCGAAATAAGATCGCCTTTTAAGAAATTAATAAATATGTTTTCTCCCCCAGCGCCTTCTCAGCCGATTCCTGTTCAAAAAACTGAAACTCCAGTTCCCGAGCCTACTCCGGTTAAACAACCCGAAACTTTAACTCTCGAGACCGCACCGGTAAAACAACTTGAAGCACCGACTCCAACTCCTGAGCCTATCGCGGTCCAGAAACTTGAAGCTCCACAACCGGTTGTTCAATCAGATCAAGTTTTGCACTCGTTTAAAACAGCGACTTCTATCCCGATATATTCAGCACCTCCTTTGCACGGGCAAGCCGCCCCGGTCGCGCAACCCAACCAATCTGAAATTATAAGGCACCCGTTATTAAGAGGAGAACGTCCAACTAGAAAAGTAGAAAATGAAAGAACTCTTGCACCAATGACTCCGGATATGCACTCTGGAAGAAAGTTTACAAACCTGCTGCCGTCAAAAGGAGAATTAGTTCTCCCGATCCGTGGAGAGAGGGTTTTAAAAACAAGCGAAGATTTAAACGTTGATGACAATGCTAAAGAAAAGGCGCTTAAACTCCAACAAATGATGGGGCAGTTTAAAAATTCCAAGGATTACAAACAAACTGCAAATCAAACTCAAAATGCTGCTTCAATCTCAGAGGTAATGGAAAGAGTAAATCAAAATATGAACGCACAGCCTACTCTGACGGTTTCCCCGACTGTGCAACCACCTCAAATTCCGTTTCCTACAAAACCACTACCGCAACCGGCTCCGGAGCCAACTCCAGTTACAAAACTTGAACCAGACACCAAAAAAGATGATGTTTTCGATGACGCGCAAAAGATGATCGAAAAATTAAACTCAGAAAATGAAAAACTTCAGAGCGAAATTGACAACCTCAAAACAGATTTAAGTCAGCAGGCGCAAAGCTCTGACGAAGCCAACAAGAAAGAAATAATAACGAGACTTGAACAACAAAAACAAAAAAATTCTTCTGATTATTCAACCTTAGTAAAACAAATTCACGAATTGAGAACCAGATTAACTCAAAAAGACAAACCACAGCAAGAAGATCAAGCTCCTAAAAAACCCGAGACAGCTTATGCAAATATACAGCCTTTAACAAGTGCCCCTAATGTAATAACTGGTATAGTAGTAAATGAAGACGGAAAAACACTCGATGGTGTTCTTTTAATAATTAAAAATGATAAAGGAGATGCGGTAAGAGCTATCAAAACAAATATGATAGGCCAGTTTATGCTTAGTACACCTGTACTTAACGGTATTTACACAATCGAGGTAAATTCTGGTAAGATAGAAGGTCAATCCTTTGGTATAATTTCTGTAGAAACGAAGGGAGAGGTACTTCCCCCAGTCGAAATTAGAGGAAGAAAAGAATGAATGAACCAATAACTGCCACAACGCAAGATCATTTGGATATCTTTGATATCAAAGATGATTTTGTTGTTTTAAAGAACGGAGTGGGGTGCGTAGTCTTAGAAACTACGGCTGTAAATTTTGATCTGCTTTCTGAAATTGAGCAGGATGCTATTATTGCCGCGTTTTCGATGCTTTTAAACTCCATCACTTTTCCTATTCAAATTGTTTTAAGATCTAAAAGCTTAGATATTTCGAAATATATCGAAAAAATTCAGCGTGTTGAGTCGAAAATTACCGATCCTTTGTTGGCCCAGCAGGCTGCTTCATACCGAAAATTTGTTCAGGAAGTTATCAGGCAAAACGATGTCTTAGCTAAACAGTTTTATGTTGTAATTCCAATGGTGACACCACTTACTATGGATCCTGGGTCTAGTCCTTTTGACTGGGCGTTAAATTTAATGGGAGCTAAACACAAAAGAATTGCCGTTGATTTAGAAAAATCTATTAAAGAGGCGCGTACTCAGCTTGAACCAAAGATCTCCCATATAATGGGTGAGTTTAACAGACTCGGTATTAAAACGCACAGGCTCGATTCGCAGGAGCTTGTAGAGTTATATTTTGATATTTATAACCCAAGTACAGTTCACGGCCAAAGAATTAGAACAGACATTGAAGATTATAAAACCGCGATTGTAAATCCGGCGATTGCGGACGAATAATATGCCATTAAATATTTTTAAATTGTTTAATAAAAATAACGCAGGTAGTTCGAGTGATAGCGAAGTTATGAGCACAAAATCCTCGGGAGCTTTCGGCGATAAAAGTCCAGCCCAAGTTTTGGCTGAGGGTATGGTTAATGTTAGGGATATTATTTCCCCGTCTTCGATAGAAGTTGATTTCGACCATGTTAAAGTTGGAAATACTTATTACCGCACTATTTTTGTTTCGGGATATCCTAGGTTTGTCGGTGCAAACTGGCTTTCTCCGATAATTAACTTTGATCACTCATTGGATATCTCTATGTTTTATTATCCGGTTAAATCCAAGATGATTTTGGAAGATTTACGAAGGAAAATCACAGAACTTGAGGCAACAACTATGTCGAATCGTGAAAAAGGAAAAGTAACAGATCCTGTTGTTTCAACCGCACTGGATGACGCCAAGGCTTTACAGGAGCAACTTGTAAAGGGAGTTGAGAAATATTTTCAATTTTCTTTTTATATTACAATTCCGGCTACAACGTTAGATGAACTTCAAAACGTAACTTCAAAATTGGAATCAACTTTAGGTTCGCTTTTATTAATATCTAAATCGGCGACACTTCAAATGGAAGAAGCCTTTCAATCATCAATTCCTGCCGGTATGGACAAACTTATGATCACAAGAAACATGGATACAACAAGTTTGGCCACGACATTTCCGTTCACCTCATCCGATTTGACTATGGAAGAGGGAATTATGTACGGGATAAACAGGCATAACGGATCTCTCGTTATCTTTGATAGGTTTTCGATGGAAAATGCAAACACAGTGGTTTTTGCAAAATCTGGTGCAGGTAAATCTTATTTTGTAAAACTGGAAGCCTTAAGATTGTTGATTTTTGGCGCGCAAGTTATGATTATCGATCCGGAAGAAGAGTACCGCGCGTTATGTAATGCTGTTGGCGGAGACTTTATAGACTTTTCGGCAAATTCTCCCGCTGTTATAAATCCTTTTGATTTGTCCGGAGTGGCAGTTGAAGGTGAAAACGAACTTGGAATTAAGATTTTGTCGCTTATGACTTTGTTTAAATTGATGCTGGGCGGTGTAACTCAAACCGAAGAAGCAATTTTAGACAGAGCTTTAATGGAAACTTATAGAATCAAGGGAATTTCGACAGATCCCGAAACTCAGATGAACAAAGAGCCTCCTGTGATGGAAGATTTATACAAGGTACTTCTTGGAGCCGACGAGCCGGAGGCAAGGAGCATGGCTGAAAGACTTGAGAAATTTATTAAAGGATCTATGGCCGGAATTTTCGACAAACAATCCACCATAAGTATCGACAATAAAATGACAGTATTTTCAACTAAAAATCTTGAAGATAGTTTAAGGCCTATCGCATTTTATATTATTTTGGATTTTGTTTGGACGCGAATTAGACGCGATCTTAAAAAGAGAGTCTTGATTGTGGAAGAGGCGTGGTACTTAATGAACAATGAAGACAGCGCAAAGTTTTTATATGGAATTGCAAAAAGAGCTAGAAAATATTATTTGGGATTAACCACAATCACACAGGATGTAGACGACTTTCTATCTTCTGACCACGGAAAAGCGATTGTTTCAAACTCATCAATTCACGTATTGTTTAAACAGCACCCTTCGGCTATTGAGCGAATTGCAGATGTCTTTTATTTATCTGAAGGTGAAAAAAGATTACTTTTAGCAGGCGGACTTGGCGAAGGATTATTCTTTGCCGGCAGCAACCACGTTTCGATTAAAGTTATGGCATCTCCCGAAGAGCACAAACTTATAACAACAAATCCTGAAGAAATTATTAGAATGCGCGATGACGAAAAAAGAAAGGTAGAGCAGAGAAGACAGGCTGAAGAAAGAAACAAAATAATAAATGAACAACTTAGGACAGGAAATTTTGTACCACCATCTATGCAGCAGATGCCCGAGATGCCTCAGATGAATCAGGCACCGCAACCTTCACAGGTTCCACAAACCGCACAAACTGGAGTTGTTGTAGGTGGGGGAATTAATGAAGCGGTGTTGCCACAAAACACACAAATGCCTTCCTTAAATATGGATAAGATTTTTGATGCAATTCCGGGCGAGAAAGAAGCGCCAAGCGAACAGCCTCAACAGGCTCAGCAGACTCAAACAATGAGTCCTACACAACAAGAGGCGACAGAAGGACCCTCGTTTAATGATATTTTGAAATCGGTTCAGGAAAGTATAAGTCAGCAGCAAGGAGGATCGGCAGAAATTCCTGCTCAAGCTCCTTCAGTATTTCAAAGAAATGTAGATCAACAACGTTCGTATCCAACACAACCCGAAGCATCTGGAGCGCCGGTTAGACAGAGTACGGTACGCGATCTTTCGATGGATTTGCCGGTTCAGCCTGCGCAACCAAAGTCTTATACCTCGAATACACCTCCGGGACAAGTAGAAACCCAAGCAGATGCCAAAGGAGTATTTGGATTGCAAAATCCTTTTAAAAAGAACGATATCTCAATTCCAAAGATAGATCCTGTTGAAGAAAGAAATCAACTTCAAAGCGAAGTTGGAAATTCACCCGGCCCACTAACGAGTAATTAAGCCTTCATTATCGGCATTATAATATGGATAAAGTTTTCGTGTTCGTCAGATTTAAATAAGCACGGAGAAGTGTTCGTTTTTGCAAAAAACTTTATTCTTTCGGTTTTAACATTATTCAAATAGTCCAGTAAATATTTTGGATTAAAAGTTATTTCTAGAGTTTCACCTTCTACATCCCCAGTGACACTGCTTTCATGTTCGCCTGTCTCCGCGGCAACAGAAGCAATTTTTATTACACCATCAGGGTCAAACTTTATTCTTAGTGCGCTGTCGTTATCGCTTGTGAAAATATTTGAGAGTTTTACGGCTTCACTAAATTCTACTGACGGTAAATCAACACTCAAAACAATATCTACAGGAATAATTTTTTTGTATTCGGGAAACTCACCTTCCAAAATTCTTGTTGAGATAAAAGTGCTTTCAGAATAAAAAACAGCTTGATTTTCGTTTTCATTTACCCCAAGTCTCAAAGGTTCTTCTGAATTAGAAAATATTTTTGCAACTTCGATCAAAGTTTTTGCAGGCACAACGATTGTAAATTCGGGGTATTCATTATTTGTTTTTAGAGTTTTTTCCGAAAGTCTAAAGCCGTCGGACGATGCCAGTAAAATGCTTTCTTTTAAGTTTTTTATCAAAACCCCTGTAAACATTGGTCTACTCTCATCGTTTCCGGAAGCAAAAGATACCATTGAAACCGCGTTGGCAAATTCTTTTGGATCAAGTTCTAAATAATTCATTTCCTTGTCGATTTCAGGTAGATCGGGGTAGTCCTGAGCGTTTGTGCCGTTAAATTTTGTTTTCGTTTTTTCTGAACTTACATGTATCACGTCGTTTGTAACTTGAACGTTGACGGTGCTGGGGGATAAGTTGCTTACAAAATCCTTAAATATTTTTGCAGGAACCGTTATCGAGCCTTCTGATTCGATTGAAGCTCCGATGTGAGTAATAATCGTAGTTTCCATATTTGTGGCAGCGAGTTTTAGAGTATTTTTTTCGGCCGATATTAAAATGTTAGACAAAATAGGAAGCGCAGATTTAGTAGGAATTGCACGAGTAACAATTTGAATTCCTTTATTTAAGTTTTCTTGTAGGCATGAAAATTTCATATTTCTTCTCGCTCACTTTTTTAAAGGCTTGAGCACCACTCTTCTATTTCTACCTTCGCCTTCGCTTTCTGAGGTTATATCATTATACTCCTCGACGAACAGATGGATTTGGCGTCTTTCCCAAGGCTTCATAGGAGGAAGTTTAACTTCACTTTCAAAAAATCTCACTTTATCAATGTATCTTTTTGTAATCTCATGAAGCTTTTCGGTTTTGCTGTCTTTGTAGCCGTTAATATCTACAGTGGTTGTGATCCATTCGCCTGTTTGTTTAAAAAACATTTGACCCAATAAGGTTTGCAAGGCGTCGAGAGACTGGCCACGGTAGCCGATAAGGTAATTTAAGTCATTTCCCTCGATTTTTATGCTGAAAACCTCGCTTTCAAGCTCATCAATCATTATATCCGGGTCAATTCCGAAATTTGCGAAAAATTCAGTTATTAAGTTTTCTAACGAAGTTTGTTTGCTCATATTTTTTTACTCCTCGCGCTTACTCTTTGTTCTCACTTTTGGCAGGCAAAAGATTACCAGATTTTAATTTATTAATAAAGGGCTTTAAACCACCCCAACCGTTTAAGTAATAGGTTTGCACAATAGTAAATATGGTTTGAGTGACAATATAAAGCATCAAGCCCGATGGTAGGGTAATACCGAACATTACATTCATAATAGGCATCATATATAAAGATTGTTGTTGAATTTGAAAAGCCATATCGTCGGTTTTAGTTTCAGTTTTTTCGGCGGCCTTCTCAGCTTGCTTAATATACGGCATAGTCATTTTAGAAGCCACAAACTGTAAAGCACCCGATAGAATCGCCAAAATAAAATATTTATCGGGTTTAGATAGGTCTAAATATAAAAATTGGGTGTCGATTCTGTCGCCTACAGAAAATTTAAGAGAGTCAATGAATATATGGCTGTTTATTGCCGAAAAGTCACCGTTTAATGTAAACATTCGGATAACGTTGAAAAGCGCGATTAAAACAATAATCATAGCAATTTGCGATAAACAACCGGAAGCCGGGTTAATACCGTGTTGTTTAAAAAGTTCCATTTGTTTCTTTGCTAGTTCCTGTTGATTACCTTTGTATTTCTTTTTTAAGGCATTGATTTCAGGCTGGAGCTCACGTTGCTTTTTCATTGATTTCATTGAGGGCATAACAAGAGGAATTAACAGAGTTCTAATGATAAGAGTTAAAAAGATGATGGCAAAACCAAGGTCCCCCACGTTTTTGTATAAAAATACCAACGCATTTAATATCGGATTAACAAATAATAAGTTCCAAATTGCTGACATATCTAGGACATTTTACGTTTTATATCGCAAAATTACAACCTTGGGAGGTTTTCTTGCAACTCTGGGGTTATTTAAGCAGCGGTTGCTATTTCCTATAGGTTGTTCTATAATGCTTGCAATAACCGGTAAAAGCCGGAAATCCTTTGGAGAAAGTCGATTTGAAAGGAGTCAACAATGGAAACAGTCCAAATTAAAGGGGTAACTTACCCAATCACGGATCAAGTACTCGATGAGCTGCGAAATGGCAAAGACTCGCAAATTATTCAGCTGACCTCGGAAGACGGCGCCACCAACACCCAGATCAAGCTAGGGGAGTTGAAGCGAAAGCTTCCGGCTGTCTTTGTATAAGAATGTTAGAACTTTTAACCCGGCGGGTGATTATTTATGTTTTTGCCCGCCGGTGTTTCTTTCCTATTTATTTAACCGGATCGTACCCACCCTTATTTAGAGGATTACACCTCATTACTCTATAAATTCCCATACTTAGGCCTTTCAATAAGCCGTGTTTCTCTATGGCTTCGTATGTATAGTGGGAGCAACTGGGCTCAAATCTGCACGTGTGAATGCCAAAATTAATTGGAGCCAGATATTTTTGATAAAGTTTTAGTAATTTCAGAACCGATTTCTTCATAGGTTTTTTCCAAACATTCCTGAGTAGGTTGGATCACGATCCAGTGGTTATTCTCAAACTTACCTATTTGTTTTCTTAGATTTTCTATAAACAATCGTTTTATGCGGTTTCTCTTGGTAGCGTTTTTATGAACTTTTGTCGACACCACTATTCCAATTTTAGCAGGGCCAATATAATTATTTGCTTTTAGGATAAAAAGGTGGAAAAAGGGATTTTTTATATGTTCGCCGTACTTTCTGGTTACATTAAACTCAAAGCGGGATTTTAGTCTGTTTTGACTTTTTAGCATTATTTAGAACTGGGTTTAACGGTCAGTCTTATTCTGCCTTTTAATCTACGTCTTTTCAGTACGTTTTTACCTCCCGGTGTTGCCATTTTTGACAAAAATCCGTGAGTTCTTGCGCGTTTTTTCTTTTTTGGTTGCCAAACTCTTTTAGGCATAACAGTGTGCATAATATAGGAAAAAGGTGGTGGAGTCAATGTTGGCGAGCGTGTGTTACGCGGATTCAAGGTGTGTTATAGACCTATAGCCTTGAATTGTGCTCTGTATTTTGATAAGATGCGGTCACCATAATCAAGCGGATGTCTAACTAGATAGGAGGAAAGTATGAAATCCAATCAGCCTTTAGTTTTTGGGGTAAGGTTTTTTTGTTCACAAGAGCGTAAATCCGAAGCATGGATATTTCTTCAAGATATTTTGGGCTTCAAGCAAGTCAAAAACGAACCCGGCGGGGAACTCGGAGTCTACATATACAGTGCATCTTCGTTCCACTTAATTCTGGACTCTAATGTTCAGGGGATTTCTCCCGAGGTTGAGCTGAGCTGTCTTTACATTTCGGTTTTGGATCTGGATCTTCTTATTGAGCAAACTCAACACTTTGCCGAGTTTTGGGGGCTAAAAGTAGAGTTATCTAACAAAGGGGATTACGTCTGTGTTTCCATTCCCGAAGTTTATTACTTTAGCTTCATGTTTTCCAAGAGAAACAGGTACCCAGGAGAAACAGCCTTAGCAACCCTTGCAACGATAATAAATAAACCCGCAAGTACAAGGTAAGTAGAATAATCTGCCCAAAAGCGCTCTGCCGTTGATAACTTTTTCAACAACGGCAGGGTGCTTCAGGATAATTTTTTGGTATACTCCCTATATGGATAATCAAGATAATTCACAACTCCAGCAAATCACATACGACGATTTTTCAAAAATTGAGTTTCGCGCAGGATTTATTGAAGTTTGCGAAAAAGTCGAGGGTTCGGTCAAAATGCTTAAGTTGATGGTAGATTTTGGCGAATTTGGAAAAAAACAGATCCTAACCGGTTTGGGCGAAGTTTTAACTCCAGAAGATTTGCTAAACAAGACAGTGGTTTTTGTGTTTAACATGGTTCCGCGAAAGATAATGGGCCTCGAATCTCAGGGAATGATAATGGGGACTGATGAAGAATTGCCAAAAATACTTATAGCACCTCAAAATACTGCACCGGGAACAAGAATTATCTAATCTATCTTTTATGTTTACCCCGCAAAAATATCTAATCAAGACACTTGGATGCCAAGCAAATTTGGCTGATTCAAATACGATGGCGGGTATTTTGGAATCATTGGGATTAGAAGAAGTAAAAATAATCGAAGATCCCGTTAACGAATCAACCGCGCTTTTGAAAACACTTCCTGAGGTTGATTTATTTATAATTAATACCTGTTCAGTCAGACAAAAAAGCGAAGACAAGGCTTATGGAGTAGGAAAAATTTTTAAAAAACTCAAAGATAATGGAATTAAGACTCCCCATGTCGTTATGGCAGGATGCATGGTAGGTTCCGCAACAGGTCAGCGCCAAAGATTTGAATTTGAACAATTAAAAAAGAAAACTCCTTGGGTTGATACTTATATAAACCCAACTCAACTATTTGATCTTCCCAATGTTTTAAATGAAAAAAAAGTTTTGAGCGAGTGGGCGGTTAAAAAATTTGATCCCAATGGTATATACAATAAGCAAGTTGAAAAGAAGCGCGCTTTTGTAAATATTTCTAACGGGTGCGATAACTTTTGCACCTTTTGCGTAGTTCCGTATGCGCGTGGAAAAGAGGTATCCCGCTCTTCAGAAGAGATACTTAAAGAAATTAGCCATTTAACAATGAGGGGAATTACCGAAGTTACTCTATGTGGCCAAAATGTTAATTCTTGGGGATTAACGGTAAGCGAGAAATTTAAACTTAGAACCGGAAGCAATCAAAAACTTCCTTTTGCAAAACTTTTGCGCGAGATACACGAAATTCCCGAAATCACAAAAATCGATTTTATTTCGTCAAATCCGTTTGATTTCACAAATGATCTTATTGAAGCAATTAAACTTCCTAAAATTTCAAATTATATGCATATTGCAGTCCAGTCGGGAAATAACGAAGTTTTAAAAAATATGAACAGAAGACATACAATTGAAGAATTTACCGATTTAATAGAAAAAATTAAACTGGCTAAACCAGGGGTAGAAATTGGTACGGATTTAATTGTTGGCTTTCCGGGAGAAACAGATGCGCAGTTTAGAGATACGGTAGAACTCGTAAAAAGAATTAAATTTAATGTGGCATTTATCGCGATGTATTCTCCGAGAAAAGGCACTTTTGCCGATAAAGAACTTAAGGACGATGTTACCCGCGACGAGAAAAAGAGTAGACACGATATCTTAACGAAGGCTTGGAAGGAGAGTTTGAAATAAGGAGAGTTGCGAGCAGCGAACTTGTTTTTAATTCGCTGCTCTTTAGGCTGATAATAACTTATTTTACGTATTTTCCAAAAAAGAAAATCGATAACGGGCCCGTAAACCCTATGCCTAAAAGCTGAGCTGTTGTGGGTCTGGTGTGTTCTGATAACAAATACTTTGTATTAACGACACCTGCTAGGAAAGTATCTGCTATTGCCCAGGCAAGCCCTAGAATCATAAACCCATTTTTTATGATTTCGTTGTTAGAATTTACAGCCACGATGAGTGAAAGTATAAATACAATTACCCCGGGGACATAGACCTTTAGGTACACGTGTGCGTTTTTCATGTTCTGTTCTCCTTTCGCCTTATTTGGCCGGGCTATTATATCACGGCACAGACGTGTAAAATGTGGGGGATATGACAAAAATACCAGTAATAGTCGGACCAACATCGACAGGAAAAACCTCATTGGCAATAGAGCTTTGCACAGCTTTAAGCAAACTTGGCCACAAATCCCAAATACTCTCTGCCGATTCACGCCAAATTTACAAGAAAATGGATATTGGAACAGGTAAAAAGCCCTTAGACCTATCCGAAAAAATATCGGTGGGGGATACAAAATGGACAATAAACGGAGTAGACATCCTAGGTTATGATCTTGTATTTCCAGACCAAACATTTTCTTCCTTTGAGTACGCTGAATTTGCGCTGTCGATATTAAAAAAGGGAATAGCGCAAAAAAATATGACAATTTTAGTCGGTGGAACTGGTTTTTACATTGATGCCGTTACGGGAAGGGCGCAGCAATCAAATGTAATTCCGGATTTTGAATATCGAAAAACACTCGAAATGCTGGAAACTGAAAAATTAGCCCAAAAGTTAATGTCGTTAAATCTAGAGGTCTATAATAATACTGATGTTAAAAATCGAAACCGATTGATCAGAGCTATCGAAAGAGAAAACCCATCAAAAAAAATTAGGACTCCCCTACCCTTAATCTCCGATGTTCAGTATGTTTATTACGGTTTAACGGCTCCTAACGAGTTTTTGTATCAACGGGTAGATGCCTGGCTTGACACAATTTGGCGCAACGGACTTTTAGATGAAACAAACGAATTAATTAAACTTGGCTATAAAGATTCGCCCAGAATGCACGGCCTTGTGTATAAATCCGCTCTTGAATTTACCGAAGGAACTTTAGCTGAGCAAGACGCGATTCAAAGGGCAAAATTTGATTTGCACGCATATATTAGACGCCAATTAACGTGGTTTAAAAAAAACAAAGAAATTAAATGGTTTGATATATCAAATTCAACTAAAAACGAGATCTCAAATAAAATACTTTCTGATTTAAAACTCTCTTAGGTATTGTAATAGAAGCCATTTTATGTATATTTAAGTTATATTTAAATTGGAGTCTGCAGGTTGGATAAAGAAATTGTAATCTCAATTAAAACCGTTATTTTTACCCTACTTTTACTGTTGGGAGCTTATGTAATTTATAGAATTGGCCCCATAATAAGCCTTTTATTAGTAGCACTACTCATTGTTTTCGCCGTTGAGCCATTCATCAAGAAATTAATGAAGATTAATATAATGAATCAACCTATTTCTCGTGGGGTGGCTGTTTTAGTGGTCTACTTACTGTTAATTTTTATCTTGATACTAGTAGTCACAACGATTGTCCCGACTTTTGTTGTTCAGGTCCAAAAACTTTTAACTAATATGGCTAGTATATTTGCCCAGCTAAACGTTTCTGAGCAGATAGACTTTTCAACTGAAGGCATAATTACTCAGTTTTCCAGGTTGTCCTCGGGATTTGTCTCCGCTCTATACGGTTCTTTTAGGGTTATATTTACGATTTTTAGTGTTTTAATACTTTCGATTTACATGTCTAGTGATTGGGAAAATCTTAAAATGAGATTTTCAGAGATGTTCTCAGCAAAACAAGCGGAAGAAGTTCTTAGTATACTCGAGGAGATTGAAACTAGCATAGGACATTGGGTAAAAGGACAAGTGATATTAATGGTAGTTGTTGGAGTCGCTAGCTTTATCGGGCTTTTAATTTTGGATGTAGATTATGCTTTAGCACTAGGACTTTTAGCAGGTGTATTAGAGGTAGTTCCAATGATCGGGCCGGTTATCGCTGCGGTTTTCAGCGGAGTTGTTGGTTTTGTTGATTCTCCCATCAAAGGAGTTGGGGTTGTCGTCTTATTTATAATAATTCAGCAGTTGGAAAATAATATTTTGGTTCCAAAGATTATGCAAAAAGTCTCAGGATTTAGTCCGTTACTGATTTTAATTGCGCTTCTAGTGGGCGGGGAAATGTTTGGAGTTTTAGGAGCAGTTTTAGCCATTCCATTTACCATGATCGGCCATATCCTCTTAAAAAGAGTTTTAGCTAGCCGAGTTTAATTTGCAGGAAGCCCATAAGCCAGATTCTGTTTACAAACATTTCTGTTTTGTCCATCATCTATCTATGCCCCATCTTTATTCCTCGCCGAGCAGGCTGATAACGGAAAGTTCGTGGGTTGCTAAAGGGTGGGATTGCCCGTTTCAATCTTTTTTCATAGCCTAAGCCTTAGAAAAAAGTTCGTCACTGTTGCTCTCAAAGGATGTTAATTCATCCTCTGTTTTTCCCGGCTTTCACCAAGAAAACACCGTAGATTTCGCTCCGGAGGTTGCCCCCCGTTCCCTTGCTCTGTATAGTCTGGACTTTCCTCCCGGGTTAACGGGCGATGAACCAGCTTCCTGCACCGCCATTATAGCAAATAAACCGCCACACCACCCGAATATGATATTATTACCCCATGCCAGAGGAACCGGATCCTAAAAAATATCATGTTTTATCAAGTAATATGAAAAAGAAGTTAGCCCTATTTTTAGTAATATTTGTATTTATCATTTCCCCCCTTATTATGGTTAAGTATTACGAATTAGCCGTAACAAGACCATCCCAAACCGCAAACGAAGCCACAATTGATATCGGAAAAGGAGATTCCGTATCAGAGATCTCAGACGAGCTATATACCAGGGGTGCGATAAATTCAGGGTTCTTATTTAATTTATATGTCTTTTTAACAAAGAGCGATAAAAGTTTGCAGGCGGGGATTTTTACAATTCCGGCAGGAATTTCGATAAAAGATTTAGTTGAGATACTTAAAGAAGGCAGGGACGACAAAAAAATTACTTTTATAGAGGGCTGGCGCGTTGAGGAGTTTGCCAGAGAAGCCGCGAAAGCTTACGGAAACATTGATTACAAAAAGTTTTTGGATTTAGCGAAAGAACACGAAGGGTATTTGTTTCCCGACACCTATCTATTTAACAGCGATATTGAAGAAGAGGAACTTGTTAACTATTTGCTCGCAACTTTTGAAAGTAAAACAGAAGATGTATTTACTGCCGATAAAATTAAAAAAACAGGTTTAACCAAGGAACAGATTATTGTTTTAGCCTCCATTGTAGAACGTGAAACAAGAACCGATGAAGAAAAACCCGTTATCGCTGGAATTTTAATTAAGAGGTTAAACGAAGGTGCTAAACTTGAAGCCGACGCCACAACTCAGTACGCCGTTGCGCTAAAAGAAGTATGTTCAAATTTTTATGACCAGTCAGATAATTTTTGTACCCCTACCCAAGAAGATTTGATGGAAATGGATTGGTGGCCGAATACTTTAACTATTGATGATATTAATTTTGATAGCCCATACAACACAAGAAAAGTTACAGGTCTTCCACCGGCACCGATAAGCAGTGTTGGTCTCTCTTCAATTAATGGAGTTGTTAATTATGCCGAAACCGATTATTATTTTTATCTCCACGGGTCAAATGGAGATGTTCATTACGCAAGAACGTTAGATGAACATAATGCCAACATCGCCAACTATATTAATTAATTTTCAAGAGCCGAAGAAACCAGTTGTTTAGTAACTTTAATTCCGCCGTTTTCCAAAACTTTGTAAGTAGTAAATACTGGGCACCCTGTTTGCAGTAGCAATTTTAAGGCATCGGAGATATTGCAGTTAATCTCAAACCTATTGGAAGAGGTGTACAGGCATAAATAAGTATAAAAGACATCGTTTTGGTATAAATAAATTCTGATCCCGTAAATTTTTGCATCAAGCGCTCTTAGCGTTCTCAAATAAGTGTTATAAATATTTGCATTTTCAAAATTCTTACATTCATTGTTAACAATCGATGATATTACTATAGGGAGCAGCACTTTTAGTTTCTTGCAGAAAAAATAAAAAGTATAGGAATCTTCGATATCTCCGTTTTTAATAACTGTTAGTAGTTTTAGCGGTAAAAGCATATAAATTCTTTAAATAAATTAATGTATAATAGGTTCACCGATATGATAAACCTGCTCAAAAACCTATATAACAAGATAGAATCCCTAAGAGGCAAATCCCTGATTATTTTTGGTTTGGTTGTGATAGTTATTTTTTTGATTGTCGGCATAACTATTGGTTATTTTACAAATGACGAATTAAATCAAAATGAAACGGCGGAACAGAGGCCCGCAGTCAACCTCGATCCCAATGCTATGCAGGAGTATGACGGTAAAATTCAATATATTGACCCATCACGTTACCCGCAAGATAAAATAACCTATAAGTTAGTTGATCCAAATGGAAAAGAAATAATACTACTTAAGGCCAAAGATGATAAGCTTAAGCTTGCCGAAGGCCTGACCGTTAAAGTCAAAGGTACTAAAGGAAAAACTGTAGACAGTAAAAATGACTACCTTTTAGTTAAAGAGATTCAAATTAACACATCAACAAATGCCACAAATTGAATTTAAAAATGTTACTAAACAGTACGATAGTATACCCGCACTGGATGCGGTTACTTTTGGTATTGAACCGGGAGAGTTCGTTTTTGTAATTGGTCCTTCAGGCGCAGGTAAATCTACAATTGTGAAAATGCTTATAAAAGAAGAGGCTCCCGACAGCGGGGAAATACTGTTTAACGATCAAAATATCCTAGAAGTTGCAAAAGATGAAGTTTCTAATCTTCGTAGAAAAATTGGTGTTGTCTTTCAAGACTTTAAGTTGTTAAATTCAAAAACTGTGTTCGAAAATGTTGCCGTTGCACTTGAAGTGGCAGATATCAAGGAATCAGAAGTAAAAAGCATTGTTCCAAATGTTTTGAACCTGGTAAATCTGTCAAACAAGAAAAATTACTTTCCTTATCAGCTTTCTGGTGGAGAAAAACAGCGTGTTTCGATTGCAAGAGCTTTGGCTCACGAACCCGATGTCTTAGTTGCGGATGAACCTACCGGAATGATCGATCCGCATTCGTCAGATGAGGTAGTTGATATTTTAGAAAAGATCAATTCATTAGGAACCACTATTTTAATGGCAACGCACGATGAAAATGTTGTAAACCGATTGAAGAAAAGAGTTATACGCATTGAAAACGGAAAAATAGTATCTGACAAAAAAGGAGGAAAATACAATGAATAAGGTGTGGAAGAATTTGATCGGTAACGTCAAGCGCGAGAAATTTATGGCGATCTCAAATGTTGCAGTTATGACAATAACCTTTGTGTTATTGGGCCTTTTTATAATTATTGTTGCCGTTTCACAGACATCTTTGAGGTATTTAGAGCAGCAGGCTCAAATAACACTGTTTTTTAAGGACGATGTGCCCGAAGCTAAAATTTTTGAGATTAAGACGGAAATTGAAAAAGATACTAGGGTTATGTCCGTTAACTATATTTCAAAAGACGAAGCTTTTAGAATATTTTCTGAGATTAACAAGGACGAGCCGATTTTGCTCGAATCAATTTCACCAAGTTTACTTCCCGCGAGTTTAGAGATTAAATCAAAAAATTTGGGTGATTTGCCAAATTTGTCCGAAGAATATTCAACCATCGATGGCTTAGAAGAACTCAGGTTTTTTAAAGACGTGGTCGAGAGATTTAGGTTTTGGAGCAATTTGGTTTATGTAATAGGATTTGTCTTAGTGGCGGCATTTATGATGATTTCTTACTCCGTAGTTATTGCAACTCTTAGAGCAACTATACATTCAAAGGGGATAGAGCTTGAGATCATGAAACTTGTAGGAGCCACGGATTCGTACGTTAAGAAGCCTCTAATGTATCAGGGTATGCTTTTCGGAGGTGTATCGGGTTTAATAGCAGGTTTAGTAGTTTTATTATTAGGAATTTTGGCGACATCATTTGGAGTTTTTGAACAAGGTTTAACCTTTGGATTTTCAGGCGGGTTTTTTGTTAGTCCGTTAATATTCTCAATAGTTTTGTTTTTTGTACTCTTTGTATCGGGAATTGGACTCGGGTATCTTGGAAGTATCACTGCCATTAAAAAGTATTTAAATTACTAGCTTAAATGCGTATAAAAGAAATTTTTATTTCAGTTTTAATAACTTTAGTTAGCGTTTTTGCATTCGCAAATGTTCTTGACCCAATTGTCTGGGCAGAAGACGAAGAAAAGTCAGATTACGAGGAGATCGACGATTTAGAAGACAAAATTAATAAATATGAGGACAAAGTTTCTGAGCTGCAGGGGCGAGCCAAAACTTTATCTAATGAAATAGAGTACATGAATAGTCAGGTTAACCTTACCGAGTTGAGAATTCAGTCGTCGATTCAAAAAATTGCCAAAACAGAAAAAGACATTATTGAGCTAGGCGAAGATATTGATGATATGAAAACGAGGATAGGAAAACTTGAACAAGCTATCAATTATCAGAAACAAGTATTGAGCTCAAGGCTAAGAGAAAGATACAAGTCGGGTGAAAGTTCGCAGTTTTTTGTCTTGTTCGGTGGAAATTCATTAAACGAGCTCATACAAAAGTCCGAATATCTGAAAGTGATGGAACTCCAAGACAAAAAACTTTTAGACGAAATGGACGAAACAAAAAATAACTACTCAAAACAAAAAAAGTTATTTGAGGTTAAAAAATCTGAGGAGGAGTCTTTAAAAGCCCAGCTAGTTTCCGAAAAAGCTAACTTGGATTCGTACAAAGCGACCTTGCAAAGTCAAAAAGAAGAAAAAGACAGGCTCTTAAAAGTTACCCAAAATGACGAAAGCAAATACCAAAAACTTTTAGCTGAGGCAAAGCGCGAACTTGAGCAAATTATTAATGCCGTTAGCGTTTTAAAAAATCAGCAGTCTGAAAAAGTAGAAAAGGGAGACGCGATTGGAATCCAAGGTAATTCGGGATATTCATTTGGGGATCACCTGCACTTTGGTGTTTACAAATACGAATCTTTTGAGGATATTGACGGGTGGAACTGGTACTACTCAAACTATGTTAATCCCGAGAAGAAGTTAAAAGAGAAAACAGTTTACTGGGACACAGGATGCGAATCTGCTGGAGACAGGTCAGTAGGTGATGGTGACTGGGCCTGGCCATTAAAGAACCCTACGATTTCTCAGGGTTTTGGCAATACTTGCTGGTCAAAAGTATACTATGGTGGAAAACCTCACCCTGCTTATGATATGTACGGTTCTTCAGGATCCATTGTTTACGCAGCGGATGACGGCAATGCATTCTATTGCAGAAACTGCCTGGGAGACGGCGGAAACGGTGTCTTTATATTTCACGATGACGGATACATGACTTTGTACTGGCATCTAAAATAACTCTACTAAAACTAGAATTTGTAACATTGATTTAAATCCCACATTAACTTAAACAATAACTATGAAAATTTATATTTTTACTTTAGTCCTGTTAATACTCCCAACTTGTTCAGCACACTCGCAGACATACTTTGATTACTCGCTGGATAAAAATTTAATTTCTCAGGACGGTGTTGTTGAGGTAGATTTATATTTCGATATTCCAAAACAATCCCAGAATCAGTTTTTAGTCCGACCTGTATTAGACAACGGTCTGATGTACATTTACAGCTCAAAAACTCAAAGCTGGATCAACAGCGGGGATTTGTGGACTAATATGCCTGAGTTATCAGAAAAAGTAAAAATCAAAATTGCCTCAACATCATTTGAAAAAGTATCACTAAAATTTGTTTTAAAAAACACTTACACAGAAAAAGAATATGAAACTTTGGCAAAACCAATTTGGGGAAAGAAAATTTACAAGAATTACATCGGAGCTATAAACGATTCGGTTTCAGTGTCACGAGTGTCGGCCGCAGGTTATACAAGTTCAGAAAGTGCAGGTGAAGAGGTATCGGGCTCACCGTTAGCAACAATAACAGGTGGTCTTATTTTTATAGCTTTTGGTGCCGCAAGTGTATTTTTTCTCAAAAGAAAAACGTTAATGAGTATTAACTAGTGTAAAATATATTAGTGAAAAATCTTAAAAACTGGATCCCCGCTTTTATTATAATGGCAATAATCTTTGGAATATCAGCAGTTCCGGGAAAAACAATTAATCAGGCGGGATTAGGACGGGAATCTTACCATATAGGCGGGCACTTCATTTTGTTCGTGTTTTTATGTTTTGCGTATTTTAAGGCAACCAAGAACATACTTTTATCGTTTGTTTTAACCGTTCTGTACGGTATTTCAGACGAGTTCCATCAGACCTTTACACCAAATAGAAGCTCTGGTATGTTTGACATCATTGTAAACTCTTGTGGGGCATTACTTTCGTCAATATTAATATGGAAATTAAACTATCTGATACCCAAAAAACTAAGGAATTGGCTTTTAAACTAGCTCAAAAGATCGTTCCCGGCATGATATTTATGCTGTACGGCGACCTGGGGAGCGGTAAAACCACATTTGTACGATATGTTGTCGAGTCATTGGGGATAAGCTCCAGGGTTCAAAGCCCCACATTCGTAATTGTTAGAAAATACTCTGACGAATCGGCAAAAGGGCAAATAAAGCAGGTTTTTCACGCTGATCTTTACAGATTAAACGACAAAGAGCAGATAATGGATCTCGGGCTTAGTGAAATGGCGGAAGAAGAAAATTCGGTTATGTTTATAGAGTGGCCGGAATTAGTCGAAAATGAGTTTAAAAACGGAATAAGAATTTATTTCGAAACAACAGGCGAAACCGAACGAGTCGTTAAATTGGAAGATAAATATGTATAAATTAATAATCGAAACTACGGATAGAAAGTTTCATAAAATTTTGTTAAACGATGTATCGGGAGAGAAAGAAACGACAGTAGATAGTGAAATAGGAGAATTCGACACTGTAGGGACAATTAAAACAATGCTTAAAAGGAATTCGGTGAACTTATCAGATCTCGGTGAAGTAACAGTAAATAAAGGTCCCGGTTCTTTTACCGGAATAAAAATGGGAATTTCGGTTGCAAATATTTTAAACTGGCAGTTGTTTGGAAAAAAGATAGAAGAACTCGATAAACCTGAATATGGCCGTGAACCCGAGATTACTCCCCCTAATCAACCTTTTGTATAGAAGAAATTTCTTTTTTAAATTTAAGCCACCAGTTTTGGTTAACCTTCCCAAAGTATAAGATATCTTCACAAATATCAAAGATGTAATGAAACAGCCAAGCGCTAAAAAATACTGAAAGGTAATCATGGTCATATTGATAAAATAAATAGGCAAGTCCGAGAGCAAGAAGTACAGCCACAATGTTATGAGAGAAAATATAGTTATTGTTTTTGTGGTTAAGGCTGACCGACTGCACAAATTTTCTTAGTTGCTTATCCTTTATGTGTTTTCTTAATTCTTTGGCTAGTTCGGTGGTTCTGCCGTAGAAATATATGTAAAAGAGGTGGTCAATGTCCGGAACCGTGCTTCCTAAAAGAGCCACAATTATAAGCTTAAACACTTGAACATCGGGAATTAGGTTGTAGTGGTAGACAGCGACAATTGCGCCAAAAAGCAAATGAAACACAAAGTGATATTTTCTTGTAATTGTCTGCATTCTTAGTCGCATAGATAAAATTAACCTATCAATTATAGCAATTTCACCGCATTAATTTAAATGATAGAATAGGCCTAATTATGAAAATTTTGGTTACCGGAGCAGCAGGATTTATAGGGAGTTATTTATCCAGAGCGTTGATATGGCGAGGAGATGATGTAGTTGGAATAGACAATTTTAGCGATTATTACCCCAGACAATGCAAAGAATTTAATGTTGACCTGGTTAAAATGGTTTCGGGAGATAATCCCTCAAACTTTGATTCAAGTGAAATAGGACCGGTTTTTGCAAAACTCGAAGAATTTTATGACGGGATCAAAATGGATAAAAAAGGGACTTTTGCATTTTATGAGGCCGATATCGTTGGCGCCGAAGCAATAAGAGAAATATTTAAAAAAGAAAAAATCGACGCAGTAATACATTTAGCGGCTATGGCGGGAGTTACATACTCGATTGAAAACCCAAGATTATATGCAAAGGTTAATGTAGAAGGGACAACAAATCTTTTGGATGCATGCGGAGAGTTTGGTGTTCCTAAATTTGTGTTCGGGTCTTCGTCATCTGTTTATGGAGATAGAGAAGATAAAAAGGTATCAGAAACCGATGATGTTATGCACGCAGTTTCACCTTACGGAGCCACCAAGGTTGCTGGAGAAGTAATTTGTCACGCGGCCTCAAAAGTTTACGGGATAAACGTTGTAGTTGATCGAATTTTTGGGCCAATTTACGGACCGTTGCAAAGAACATACGGCATGTTTATGCAAAGGGCAATAAATTATGTATACAACGACAGAGAGCTTTCTATTTTTGGTAAAAAAGGTTTGGATAGTTCAAAAGACAGCACTTATATCGATGATCAGGTCGCGGGAATTATAAAGTGTTTAGATTATCGGGGAGAGTTTGAAGTATTTAATATAGGAACATCTAATCCTCAAAGTATTAAAACTTGGCTTGGTGCAGTAGAAAAACATTTTGGAAAAGCTGTAAAATACAGGATAATAGATGTAGATAAAGGCGATGTAGCCTCATCTGCAGATATATCCAAGGCCAGAAGTGTTCTCGGCTATAATCCGGAAACGAGTTTAGATGAAGGCGTTAGAAGACAGGTAGAAGTATTTAAGCTTATGCCCGAATGGTATAAAACTTTGGAAAAGGTCTAAAACTATGTCACAAACAAAACTAGTATCTATAGTTATCCCTTGTGCAAACGAGGAGAACAATATAAACAGGTTACTCGATCAATTGCTGGAGATAACAAAAGACAGCAAGTATGACTTTGAAATTATTGCGGTAAATGACGGAAGCAAAGACAGCTCATGGAAAGTAATAAGCAAATACGCTAAAAGTCACGAAAGCATCAAGGGGATCAATTTAATGACAAATTTCGGGCAAAGTGCAGCATATCAGGCTGGTTTTGACGTGGCTGACGGAGATTTCGTTATTACAGTCTCGGCTGATTTGGAAATACCTAATGAAAATATTTTTAAAGTAATTGAGTACCTAGAAGAGGGGTATGATTTTGTAAACACCCATCGTGTTGGCAGATGGGGCACTGAAAAAGCCTCGAGAAAAGTTAAAAGCAACTATGCAAACATGTTAATCGCGGCGGTTTCAACGATTGATATCAAAGACAGAGGTTCCGGTATGAAAGGTTTTACAAAAGTAATTGCTAAAAACTTAAAATTTTATGGAGAAATGCACAGATTTATTCCGGATTATGTTTCAGTATTTGGTGCAAAAATAAAAGAATTCGAAGTCGACTTTAAAGATAGGGATTTTGGAGACTCAAATTATAAAGGTCACAAAAGAACAATTAAGGTCTTGTTAGATCTGGTTACTTTGTTCTTTTTACTCTATTTTGCAAAAAAACCATTTTTAGCAATGCCTGGAAGGCTGTTTGGGTTCACAGGAGCCGTTATAACAGGTTTTGGGGGCTTAGCGGGGCTTTATTTATTGGTTTTAAAGTTAATGGGGCAGAGTATAGGCAACAGGCCTCTATTGATCGTAGCTGTTTTAATGGTTATTGTCGGTGTGCAATCAATGATGATGGGTATGATAGGGGAGCTTTTAATGCGAACTTACTTTGAATCGTCAAACAGAAAAACATACACAATCAGAGAATTCATCTCGTAATAAGTCACTCTTCCGCAAGAGATTTAAGTATTCGATCGCAGTCGTTTGTGTTTAGTCCCCAGCTGGAAAAGAGATTTAAAACTCCAAGAGGTTTAAAGTAGGCAGTTTTATCTTCACCGCTTTCGATATAAACAATTTTTAGCCACTTTTCACGAAAAATCGGAAAATACAGTATTAGATTTGCCAAAGTAATCAACGATGCAAGAAGGAGTATATTCTTTCCGGAATAGCTCATATACCCGGATACCAATATAAGATTTACCACAATTATTTGGATATATTCAAATAAACCGACACTTTTATTAATTACACTAGTCTCTTTAATTCTGGATTTTTCGACACTTATCTCGATATCTCTGCCTTTGTAAAAAAAATGATCGGCATAAATACTTAAAACTCCCTGATCGTTTATTAAAAACGAACTTTTCATGCCTTTCTCGTCTGTAAAAAGTGTATTCGAGGAATATATTAGATCCACCATAAAATTATAGTATATAGAAAAGGGTATTACGAGCAGGCTTTTAAAAACGCTACAAAAATAGGATGCGGGTCGAGTGGGCGGGACTTATATTCTGGGTGAAATTGCGTTGCAACAAAAAACGGGTGCATTTTTTTGGGAAGTTCTATCGATTCTACAATTACGCCATCGGGGGAGGTACCTGATATTATCATTCCCGCGTCTTCAAACTGTTTTTTAAAAGCATTGTTAAATTCGTATCTGTGGCGGTGCCTCTCGTCTACTACTGAGATAGTGGTTTTTCCTGTGTTGTAAAAATGATAAAGCTGGGATTGGGGATTAAGTTTGCAAGGCCAAGCACCGAGTCTTATTGTTCCGCCATATTTTTTATTCTTTAACAGTTCTTTTTGATAATCCATTATATGAATCACGGGACTTTGGGTTTTTGGATTAGCTTCTTCTGAGTTTGCGTCTTTTAAACCCAAAACATTTCTGGCAAATTCAATAACTGCCATTTGCATTCCAAAGCAAAGTCCCAAATAAGGAATTTTATTTTTTCGGGCAAATTCAACGACTTTAATTTTTCCTTCAACTCCGCGGCTACCCCAACCTTGAGGAACAATTATCCCACAACAATCCGAAAGTTCTTTTTCCATAGCTTTTCTTTGGGTATCGTCTTCCATACGTTCAACGTCGAGCCATTTAATAACAGGTTTTTTGCCAACCGCCCACGCCGCATGTTTTATAGCTTCAATAACGCACACGTATGAATCTTCGAGGTTAAATTTTCCGGATGTAAAGTATTTCCCGGCTATTGCAATTTTTACTTCATTTTTTGGATCCGTACCGCTTTCAATTTTTTTAACCTTATTCATTAATTTAAACCAGCTCTGGTCCGCTTCTTTTTTGGATTTTAATCCCATTTCGGTAAGGAGTTTCTTTGTAAAATCCTGTTTCTCGAGTACTTCGGGAATTTTGTAAATCGTATCAACATCCGGAGCTCCTACAATGTTTTCGAGCTTAAGCCCGGTATTAAAAGAAATTGTCTCGCGTCTTTTATCATCAACAGGGAATCCGCTTCGACATACCAAAAAATTTGGCTGCAACCCTAGTTTATATAATTCGTATATTGATGCTTGGGCAGGTTTACTTTTCATTTCACCTAAAAATGTGGGAACAAGAAGATACGCCAAATGCACAATGAAAACGTTATTTGGGTCCTTTTGTTTCATTCTGCGGATTGCTTCAAAAAACATTATATTTTGATACTCTCCGACAGTTCCACCCACTTCAACCAAGAAAATTTCGGCAGAATCCTTTTTGCCCGCGTTTTTAATTCGATTAATGATTTCAAATGGGATATGAACATTGCCCTCGATACACTTCCCGCTGTATTCAAGCTTGCGCTCATTAGTTATCACATCGTAATATATCTGACCCATTGTCATGTAATTGTGTCTCAGGATATTTTGGTTTAAAAACCTTTCATAGTGGCCTAAATCCTGATCAGTTTCAAGTCCGTCCTCCGTAACAAATACCTCGCCGTGCTCAAGAGGATTCATAGTACCCGCGTCTAAATTGAGGTACATATCGGCTTTAAGAGTAGAAACTTTAAACCCAAGATTTTTTAAAAGGAGGGAAATTGATGCGGTGATGATGCCTTTGCCAAGTCCTGAAATTACGCCACCGGTGACAAAGATGTATTTCGTTTGTTCATTTCTTCTGTGTTCATTTTGTCGGTGCATAGCTAATTATATACCGATGAGATTAAGGGTCAAAGTTCTTTTAGCTCCTTTTTTATAAACTCGTATATTTCCTCGGGAGCGACTCGGAGAGTCTTGATAATATCGGCAAATTCGAACAAACGCGTAGGCTCGTTATTCTTTATACGACTGAGTCTCTACCGCGCTCAGGGCTTTTTCTAGAAACCCCGCTCTGTTTAAAGTACAAGTGATTACAGAAAATTTGTTTGGCATATTATTCATTCCATGATACTTATTAGTGGAAAAACAGTGCGATTTCTGCTTTAATACTATGATCGATTTAAT
>CAZHAM010000009.1:0-22054 GCA_964530415.1 uncultured Candidatus Saccharibacteria bacterium
GCTTTGGTATTTGCCGAAGCATTTTTATACACAAATCTTCCGTCGCCGGTTCCTAAATCAATGACTGTTTCCTCGTAATCGTTTATAAGTTGATCGAGTTCGGTTTTATCAAGTTCTATAATTTTGTTTCCTTTTACGCATTTCATAGATTAAAATCCCTTTATGCAAAGTATATTACCAATTTGGCAGCCGGTTGGATATTCAACATATCAGATAACTAACGCTATCGCCGAGCTAACAGGGAAAAAAGCCACTCATACCGGTGTTTTGGACCCTTTGGCCGAAGGTGTGATTATTGTTTTAACGGGCGATGAGAGATTTAACAAGTTAAACTACTCGAACTGGCATAAAATTTATGACTTTGAAATCGCGTTTGGGCTGAGTACGGATTCATTTGACGGAATGGGGTTTGTTTCAAATTCTGATTTAGATAATGCTAAAGTCGACAAAATTGAAGTTGAAAAGGCGGCCCAAAGCTTTATAGGCACCTACACTCAAACTGTTCCGATTTATTCTGCACAAAAATTCCAAGGCAAAAAACTTTTCACATACGCAAAGAAAAATATTTCAATACCCGAACTTCCTAAAAAATCCGGCGAAATTTACTCTATAGAGACAATCAGTGTAACCGAAGTAAAGCTCAAACAACTAATAAGCGAACTTATATTAAAACTTGGCGCTGTCGAAAGTGGGGAATTCAGACAAAAAGAAACCGCCGAAGAATGGAAAAAACTCCTCATCTCACCTGAATCAGAAAAAGTAACTTCAGTAGCAAAAATTAGAGTAGAAATGTCAAAAGGCTTATATGTTCGCTCGCTTTCTCAGGATATTGCGCAAAAATTAGGTAAGCTGGGATTTGTTGTTTCGCTTGTTCGCACAAAAAACGGCGACTATTCTTTAACCAACAGTTTAAGCCTCAAAGATATCTTTAAAGACAGGTTTGATAAGAAACTCTTTGTTTCTAAGTACAATTCCTGATACACTAGCAACTGCCCGTTAAACTGCCTGAAAAGGATAAAAATATGAAAGTAGATCAAATAGTTAGAAGAATAAAAATAATAGAAGACCTGGCCGAGGAGCTTAATAAAATCAAAGCTTTGTATGAGGAATCACTGGATAACGACGACACATTTCAAGAGATAGAAGAGCACGCCAAAGCTTTAAGAGACGAATCAAAAGAAAAGAAACAGCAGGTTTTAGACAAGCCTGAAATCAAAGAATTTATGCAACAGATTAAAGAGATTAGACAGGATATGAAAGAAAATAGCGAAGTTTTGTCTCAGGAATTAGCTGATTATTATAAAGAGAGCGGTTTATTGGAAATTACCGATGCCGACGGAAAAGTTAGAAAAATTAAGTTTTCAGCCAAATTAGTAGATTTTGGTGAAAGAGAATAAAATACACATATGAACAAGAAAAAAAGAGATAAAACACCAAATAAGAGAATCAGAAAGAATCGCAGAAAAGTTAAAAGAACTAGTTAACTTTTTTTGCTGTCGCCGCCAAATCGTCTTTCCCTTGTCGCATAATCATCCAATGCCTTTTTGAGTTCTTCTTTATCAAAGTCAGGAAAGTATTTGTCTGTAAAATAAAGTTCAGCGTAAGCCGATTGCCATGATAAAAATCCGCTCAGTCTTTTTTCACCACCGGTTCTAATAATTAAGTCGGGTTTAGGCAGTTGAGCAGATTCTAATAGATTTTCGATATTTTCAGCACTAACCTCAAGCCCTTGTTCTATAAGCTTAGAAATAGTTCTGACTATTTCATCGTGGCCCCCGTAGTCAAGCGCAATGCCGACACTAAAATCGGTTTTGTTTTTTGACAGTTCTTCAATTTCGTTTATCGAATCAATTATGTCTTGTGGAAATCTGTCTTTTCGGCCCAAATGAATAAATCTGATGTTTTCTTTTAATACCTTTTCCCTGTATTGCTTTAACAATTCTCTGGCCAAAGCAAACAAAAATTCTTTTTCGGTATCCGATCTTGTCCAATTCTCCGTCGAGAAAAACCATCCCGTAACGGCTTTTACTCCCATATCCTTAGCAAAGTCGAGCATTTTCTCAAAGGCTTTTGCGCCTGCTCTATGCCCCTCGATATTGGGAAAGCCGTTTTCTTTAGCCCACCTTCTATTGCCATCAGGAATTATTGCAATGTGCGCAGGTATTTTATTGTCGTTGTCTGTTTTTTGCATCATACAAGAGATAAAACCACACACATTATACCAAAACTATTATTCAATGTTGACGGGAATTTACCGCTCTGCTAAAACTTAGATACTAATGAACGGTGATTTAGGTAAGTTAAAACTCAAAGAATACATCTCAAAGGCAGAACCGATACTTCTTACTATGCTGGACGGTGAGATAGAAAAAGCCCGGGAATTTGGTGAAGTTCAGGTTAAGATGATGGAGCTATTCAAACGCATGGTTGTTTCGGGCAAAGGGTTAAGGGGGTTTTTAGTTACATTGGGATATCAACTAGGCGGTGCCGAGCTTGATGAGAACATACTTGATACAAGTGTTTTTATCGAACTTTTTCAGACCTCAATATTAATTCACGATGACTTTATGGATCGCGATAATCTTAGAAGAGGCTTTGTAACTGCGCACAAAGAAATTGAGTCTATTGGCCAAGAGTTGAATGTAAAAATTCCATTTGATCATTACGGAAATTCAATGGCGGTATGTTTGGGGGACGCGGGATTTTATCTTTCGTGGTCTAAACTTTTACAATCAAAACTGCCTTTAGAAAATGTGATGGAGACGGGTAAACTATACGCATCTTTTATGACCAGGTTGGCTTTGGGGCAAAGTATGGATCTTACTGTAACGGGAATAAACTCGATAAACGAAGAAGATATTATGAAAGTTATTTTGTTAAAATCTGCAGAATATTCTTCGGTTTTTCCTTTACAAGCTGGGCTTATGCTCGCGGGCAATAAAAACAAGGCCCTAAGCGATCTCGTTGATACTTACGCCAAAAACCTTGGTTGGGCATTTCAAATCCAGGACGATATTTTAGGCATTTTCGGCGAAGAAAAAACATTTGGCAAACCCGTGGGTTCGGATTTGTCTGAAGGCAAAAACACCCTATTAACAGTTCATTTACGCAAATATGGTACCCCCGAGCAAGTTAAATTTTTAAACCACATACTTGGTAATGCAAATGTCACGCAAGAAGATGTTGAAAAAATAAAGAAAATATACGTTGAAGCAGGTTCATACGACTATGTTAAAAATCTCGGTACGCATCACGTCGAAGAAGGCGTTAAAGTAATTCCGGAAATAACAAGAAACAAAGAACTCCAAGATATCTTGGAGTCTTTGATTGTTTACATGATAGAGAGAGTTAAGTAGTTTACTGGGCTATTTCGTTCATTCCGCTTTCTAAACTATCCAATTCCTGATCAAGTTCCTGCATTTCCGCGTCAACATTAATCTCCAAGTCATTGTAAAGTTCATCATCGGTCATTTCTGAAGGAGTTTTTTCTGTTTCTTCAGTCATTGCTGGTAGAGGGTCATTTATTTGAAGTTCATCAGCTACCGGAACATCTTGATACGCTTGATTATTAACCGTCATTGTATATACAAAATAAATTAATCCGCCTGCCAGTACCAAAAGAGCCAGAATAATAAATATTCCATTGCTTTTATTTTTTTCGGGAGCCGGACTCTGCATTTGTACAACAGGTTCTTGAATCGGTGTATCTTGGGGTTGAGTTATTGTATTTGTTTCTTCCATGTTAATTTCCTTTATTTAATTAAATACTTAGTTAGTATCTTCGATTCTCTGTTCTCTCAATGCATTTCTGTGTTCTTCTCTTAGCATTTTCAAATCCGGTTTTATCTCATTTTGATAGAATGATCGAGTTTCAATAATCATCTTTTTAACTGCCAGGTGACTTTGAAGTGCAGTCTTTAGAGCTACTTTATATTCTCCTTCTGACTGTCCACAAGCGAGTGATTTTGAATCAGATAGTTCCTGAATATATTCTCCGTAAGCTGTATAAATCACATCGATTTTCGTTTTTAGAGTTTCTATATCAGCTCTTAAAGCTGTTACATCCTGACCGGCATCTTCTGACCTGTCAGCAAATGCGGTAAGTTTCTCAACCAAATTTTCAAATACTTCTGTATACCTTGAATTATTATTGGTGTATCTGTCTATCGCTAAATCAACTCTTTTTTCTAATACCTCACATCTTCTCTCGGCAAACTCGTCCTTTCTCTCATTCCATTCAAGACGGTTTTGCTCAAGCTCCTCTTTACGTTCTTGAAGTTTCTCAACTTTTTGTTCGTATCTATCCTCATTTGGATTTGTGGTGTCCTCGCCATCTACAGCCATCGAAAAGGCTATAGTTGAGGATGCTACTAAAATTGCGACGAAAGCATATATAGGTTTTAGAGTTTTCATATTCATATGGTTTGATTATATGTTTATATCCGGTTTGTTTCAAGTTGGGAGATTTGCAAATAACACCAGGTTAACTAAACTTAAAGTATGAAAACTATCGGGTTTATCGGCATTGGGCATATGGGCAAAGGAATGGTTTTAAGATTAAAGAGTCGGGGATATAAAGTTGTAGGTCATAACAGGAGTTCCGAGCCTTTGTATGATTTGGCAGAAGAAAAGATCGAAGTAGCTTTTTCAGTTGAGGAGCTATGTTCAAAACTAGGAAAAAATAAACTAATTTGGTTAATGCTTCCAAAAGATTCTGTTGAAATTGTGTTACAAAAGTTAAAGCCTCTTCTTGCGAAGGACGATACTATTATTGACGGGGGCGATTCAAATTATGATGACAGTGAGCGTAGGGCAAAAGAATTCGAGTTAGTTGGAGTAAATTTTTTAGATGCGGGAGTAATTGGGAGTCCGGAAACCGTTATAGAAGGTGTAACTTTGGTGGTGGGGGGAAGAAGTGAAGTATTTGAAAAACACGAAGGAGTTTTTTCTGCTCTGGCGATTAAAGACAGCTACGCATATGTTGGAAAAAGCGGTGCCGGCCATTTTGTAAAGAAACATTACCTAGATTCCCATTCAAAAATCGAAAAAATAATTGAAAAGAGAAATGAAACTTTGAGGCGTTCTCCTTACAACATTGATATTGATGAAATTATGAATTTAACAATTTAGTGAGATAATAAATAAAGTATGTACGTATCAATAGACATGGGCGGAACAAAAACACGAATAGCATCCTCTAAGGATTTTAAACAAATTCATAAAATAGAAAAATTTTTAACCGAAGGCAGCATTACCGATCAAAAAAGTAGGATAGAACACACAATCTCAAACGTTACAGATAATCAAACGATAGACGGCATATGCTTTGGTTTTCCAGGCATTTTGGATCAGGCCAACCGCAAGTTTAAAATAGTTCCCAATTACAAAAACTTAGAATCTTTAACCTTTGATTATTTTTTTAACGATAAATTTGGTTCTGTGCCTTTATTTGTTCAAAACGATGCAGCATTAGCCGGATTAGCGGAAGCGGTAAATGGAGCAGGTACAAATTTTGATTCACTCGCATATCTCACATTAAGTACCGGAGTAGGCGGTGTGAAAATTGAAAACAAATTAATTTCTGTAAATCAAAAATATTTTGAGCCTGGTCATCAGGTTATTAATTTTAACGGAGACTTTATTGACGGAGCCGGTGTTAAGGGCAGTTTGGAGACCTTTGTTTCAGGAAAAGGTTTTGAAAATAATTATGATACTAGTCCTGAAACTTGCCGAGACGAAGAAATATGGAAAGATTATTCTCGCAAGCTCGCAGCAGGATTAATAAACGTAATTGTTATGTGGAATCCCGAGGTAATAGTTTTAGGGGGAAGCATGTCAAACAAATTCGATGTATTTCAAAAGTTTCTTAATGAGGAATTAAAATCTTTTGAAGCTTTTGATTTGCCCGAAATACGAAAAGCAGAATTTATGGATGACGCAGGAATAAAGGGCGGGTTTATCTACTTATCACAAAATCTTATTAAATTCATCCGCACTTAAAATTTTGATCTCGGGAACGTTTTTATAGTTTGGGTTTTTTTCAAATTTAAAATCACTGCCATCCGCTAATAAATAGTAAGCCATGCCTTTTACCTTTTTTACAGGAGTATAGTCGTTTGGTGAATGCCCAAAGTCCCAGTTGTCGTAAGTGATTAGAGGTGATTTTCCGATGTTTGACCACGAATGCCCGAACTCAGTTTTCACTAAAATCTCGTCTCCGGGTTTTGCATTAATCAAATAAACCTCATCTACCATATTTTCTACCCAAATTCCGTTTGCAAAATGTTTTTTTTGAAGCATAAACAATCCCGTTCCGCTCACCACTTTATAAATCTCATTCTCGTGGGTTGTTGTGTGATAGTGTCCGTATGTTTTATTAAATTCGCCGTTTATTATCGTTGGGGCTAAAACTGTCATATTTACCCATTTTTCAAATTTTAATTCTGAAAACACCCAATACGCCGGATTTTCATTTTTGAAGTCAGGATTTTTTAATACTTCGGATAATTCATTAATAGTTCTTTGAGATTTTAAAATCATATTTTTCAACTTAATTGTAGAACATTCTCAGGTACTTGCAAAAATTATTCTCTTGATATAACGTATGTTATCGACGGTATGATTTCAGTAAATAGTATTTCAAAAAACTTTGGTAAATTAAAAGCGGTTGACGATCTAACCTTTGATGTAAATGAAGGAGAAATCGTTGGTTTACTCGGCCCTAACGGTGCCGGCAAATCTACCACAATGCGCGTTATGAGCGGTTTTCTATCTCCCGATAAAGGTGACGTTATAGTAGATGGTTTTTCTGTTACAAAATCCCCCGTAGAAGTTAAAAAAATGCTTGGCTATTTGCCAGAAAACAATCCATTGTATAAAGACATGCTTGTTTCGGACCTTTTAGATTACTCAGCTAAGATAAAGGGCGTAACCGAAGCCCAAAAGCAGGAAATGATGGATTTTGTAGTTAATTCGGTAAATATCGCCGAAGTTTATTACAGGCCCATTTCAGAGCTTTCCAAAGGTTTTAAACAAAGAGTTGGGATCGCGCTAGCTTTGTTAAACAGACCAAAAGTATTAATTATGGACGAACCAACCGAAGGACTAGACCCCAATCAGCGCGCCGAAATAAGAAAACTCATCAAAGATTTATCAAAAGAACACACAATTATTATTAGCACTCACGTAATGCAGGAAGTAGAAGCTTTATGTACGCGAATGGTGATAATAAATGCCGGTAAAAAAGTTTTAGACGGAAATGTAAACGAGTTGATCAACAATGTAAAAGACGAAAGAATTATCTCGGTAAAATTAGAAGGAAGTGATGCAGGTAAAAAACTGGGAGAGCTAAAAGGTGTAAAAAAAGTAGAGCAAAATGATTCTGCCGATAATACATATGAGGCTACTATTTACGTAGATAAAAATATACAGCTCCAGCCCGATATTTCTAGATTGGCAAGAGAGAATCAGTGGGTAATTTGGGAATTAAAAGAAGAAGTGCAACTATTGGAAGATTTGTTTAAGAAATTAACACAAAACTAATATGAATATAAAAAAAGTATTAAATGTAAGCAAAAAAGAAATTTTGTCGTATTTGGACAACCCGTCGTCTTATGTAGTTCTGATTGTTTTTCATTTTATATGGCAGTTTTTGTTTTTTAGAAACGTATTTCTAGTAGGCGAGACTTCGTTAAAAGCTTTGTTTGAAATAATGCCTTGGTTTATGTTGGTTTTGATTCCGGCAATAACAATGGGTAGTTTTTCAAAAGAAAAAGAAGACGGCACATTAGAGTTATTATTTACCCATCCGATTAAAGAAATTGAAATTATTGCGGGAAAATTTATTAGCTCTCTTTTGTTTATAGTTTTTGCATTGTTATTAACATTACCAATCGCTTTTTCGCTCAATTTATTCGGATCTTTAGACTGGGGCGTTTATTTTAGTCAGATTATTGGCGGCATTTTGTTTTCATCAGCCTTGATAGCACTTGGTATTTTTATTTCGAGTTTGTTTTCAGGACAAATTGTGTCTCTGCTCCTTACGATTTTTGCTGGATTCTTACTCTCAATTGCTGGAACTGAATTGATCACGATTAGTTTATCAGGGCCATTGGTTAACATCTTTGAGAGACTTTCGCTTTTGACTCATTTTGATTCAATTTCTAAAGGTTCCATAGATTTAAGAGACGTTTGGTACTTTGTTTCATTTACGCTGTTGTTTTTGGGGCTTACCTACCTTCAGTCGTTAAAAATGAAGTATGGTGTTAACAAGATTAAGTATATTAGTTACCAAACAGCGATCATTTTATTTACCGGAATTATGATACTTTCCAACATTGTCGGTGACAGAATTCCCGGTCGAATCGATTTAACCAAAAACCAAGTTTATACACTTTCTCAAACTACAACAAAAACTTTATCGGGTTTGGACGACATTGTTAAAATGACTTTGTATTCGTCGGGTCAACTGCCTGCTCAGTATGCTCCTGTTGTGCGCGAGACCAAAGATTTGTTGCGCGATTACAAGACCGAGTCAAAAGGTAATTTGGAATTTGAAATAAAGGACCCGTCAGCCGATGCCGATGTAGAAAAAGAGGCTCAAGCAGATGGTGTTCAGCAAATTCAGTTTAATGTAATAGGCCAAGAAGAATTTCAACTTAAAAACGGTTACTTAGGACTGGTGATTTCTTACGGAGGAGCAAAAGAAGTTATCCCATTTATTCAAGACGTAAGTGATTTAGAATATCAGCTTACAAGCCTTATAAAAAAATTGACCAACCCAAACAAACAGACGGTTGGCTTTTTAGCAGGACATGGGGAGCACAGCATAAATTATGATCTAAGATATCTAAATCAGGAGCTTTCCAAGCTTTATAATGTGGTAGAAATAACACCCGACGAAGAAACAAAGGCGATAACGCAACCATTCTCAACTTTAGTAATTGTCGGTCCTACCGAAGCATACGACGGAGAAACTTTAGCTTCTATTGAGTCAGCTTTAACAAATGGAAAAAATGTTTTGTTTATGCTGGATAGAAATCTTATCGATTCCCAAAATATGACCATATCGTTAAATCCGAACAACCTATTTGATCTAATCTCAGAGTATGGTGTTGAGGTCAAGCAAAATATGATATACGACTTAGGAGCGAACCTGACCGTGAGAGCGGGGGACGGCGTAGCCAACTATTTACTCCCATATCCTTTGTGGATAAGAAGTTTTACAGTTACTTCTAACCTGCCAATTACAAACAAGCTTTCTAACGTTGATATTCCTTGGGGAAGTTCAGTTATTACAAATTCAGATATATTAAGCCAAAATGGCTATTCCGCAGTTTCATTGCTCTCGACTTCTGAATATGGTGGGGAAATTGAAAAGACCTACAGCCTTGATCCGTCTCAAACATTTGCATCTGAAAATTTAGGCAAAAGAGATATGGCTGTCGCTTTAGATTTAGTTCAGCAGTCTCCCCAAAGTTCTAAAGGTAAAATGATAGTTATCGGGGATTCTGATATTGCCTCTGACCAGTTTGTTCAGCAGTCTCCCCAAAACCTCTCGTTTGTTATGAACAGTGTTTCCTGGTTGACCGAAGGAGATGTTTTTGCCGATATAAAATCAAAGGATAGATTCGGCGGAACTTTGGTATTTCAATCAGAAGATCAGCCTACAAGTATAAGATTTATAAATCTCGCTATTGCAGCTGTCTTGCCTTTGCTCATTGGTGCTACGCGATATCTCAGACGTAGCAAACTTAAGAACAAAGTTTATGCAAGATAAAAATCTAAAAATTCTGATATCAATATTTATTGTATTGCTAATTATTGCGGTATATCCGTATGTTGTTTCTGAATACGGTGGTGTAATTTTTAACAAACAACTGGAGTCGCGTTTATTAGAAGAAACTTTAGATATTGGAAGTGTCTCATTAGTAGAAATTAAGCATGGAGATACTTCAATTGAAATTAAGCACCACGATGATGGATGGAAAGTTGATAACTATAAAGCCAATGAGGAGAAGCTAAAAAGTTTTATTTCTGATTTTAACACTCTAAGTTTAGGTCCGATTGTTTCAAAAAATGCAAAAAATCACAAAAATTTTGGTGTAGATGAGGAAAACGGCTACTTTTTAACAGTTAGAAATAAAGAAACCTTTAGTTTAGTTTTGGGAAACTATGCTCCGGGTATTGATAAATATTACATTCGAAAAGTAGACAGCGAGGTTGTATATGAAGTGTCCGGTACTTTACGTTCAACTGTATCAGGTACTTTTACTGATTGGATGGACAAAAACTTTTTACAGATCGACAAGAATTCCGTGGCAAAGATTGAACTTTTAGGAAATCAGAATTTTGTATTTAATAAAAAACAAGATGGGAGCTGGACTACTACAAAAAACCGTCGGGAAACAAATGTTGATTCTGAGCAAATCTCCACGGCATTGGATAAGTTTAGCAACTTAAGCGCGCTCACGATTCTTTCGGGTCAAGGTTATGACGATTTTATGTCAAACAAAAACAAAGTAACTTTAAAGTTTGAAAATGATAATAAAAATATTATTTTAAATCTCTTAGTGGTAGAAACGGGAGTATCCTATTTGGTAAAACCCTCAGATGAGAATGTAATGGTAGTGTATGAAGTATCTACGGAAACAATGGATGCGCTATTTGGTTTTACTAAATAAACCGCTACTTTAGAAATGCGCCCTAGATATGCGATTTACCGAATTCGCCGAGTTTTTCTTTAACTTTTCCCACAATATCACCTAAATTCCAATTAGTTTTTACCAAGTATTCATAAACTCCGAGATTAAACGATTCAGAGGCTTTAATATTAAAATCAAGATTAGTGAGAATAATAACTTTAGCTTGTTTTCCCCAGGAGTCTTCGCGCAACTTAGCAAGCATTTCCATCCCGTCCATTACAGGCATTGTGATGTCTAGTAAAATCAAATCAGGATGTTCAGCTAAAGATTTATCCAAACCTTCTTGACCGTCCCGTGCATAAGAAACCTGCAAACCTCCATCCTTGAGTTTTTTGATTAGCGGAACAGTGCTATTCTCGTCGTCATCGATAACTAGCACATGGTTATTTAAATTCTCGGTATTTTCCATAGCATTAAAGGTTAGCTCTATGATAGTTTATTACGATCTGTAGTGCAACGACATCGGTTCCCGTAAAATTCATGCAAAGAGCTCTGTTATAACAAATGCGAGATATAGAGCCATAAGTAGCCAGCCGGTTTTTTTACTTACAATTTTTCCTTTTGAAAGGATTAAGAGCGCGAGTGCTCCAAAAGGCAGAATTAACAAATTAAGCTTTAATCCGCTTTCAATAACAATTGATTTTTGGTTCAAAACTGTCAAAATTCCGATTAAAAAAGAGTTAAACGATGCCGATCCAAGATAATCCCCCAGAGCAATGCTCCTTTTTTTCTTTAAAGTCGCGTAAAACAATACCGAAAGTTCCGGAATGTTCGAGCCTATTGATAGTAAAAGCAAACCAATAACAAAGGTAGAAATGCCAAAAGTATCAGCCAATACGACTGTGTTATCAACAATTACCTTACTTGTAGTAATAATCAAAAAGCTTCCGATAAAGATCTTTAAAATGTCTTTAAAGAAATTGGTGTTTCTTTTTGTAATGGCATTTTCTAAGTTTTCGATAGTTGAAAGCAAGCCTTTGTCTCTTTGAATTGAAAACGATAGAACGACAAATAAAACTATAATTATTATGGCGTCAATATTACTCATTGTTTTATCTAAGACTAAGAAAACGGGCATCGAGATTACAACTAAAGCTAACGGAAGATTATGTTTTGTTTCCCCAAAATCAAGTTTTACGCCGTTATTAATGATAGCTAAGAGCGGAACAATAAAAAGCATAATAACAATCGATGCGCCGATAAGATTTCCCACAAACATTTGAGGCTCCCCGTCTAAAACAGCGTTGACGCCAAGAGATATTTCGGAGAGTGAAGTTAAAAAGCCTAAAATTAAAAACGAAACAGCAAATGATCTAGCCCTTAACCTATGCGTAAATTTTTCTACGGAGCTAATTGCCAGATCCGCGCCAATCCACAAAATTACTATGCTGATAACTATTTCAATTAATGATAAAAGCATATGTTAAGTATGACGAGCCATTCATAATTGTCTATACATTGTGATATAATCTCACAATGCAAAATAAAAACTCCCTTTTAATTATAAGTATATTAATCGTAGCAGCAATCCTGTTCGTAGTAATGTCTAATAAAAATCCACGAAATAGTGAAATAACAGAAACCTCAGTTGCAACCGAAAACACATCAGAAGGAGTCACAACGGACGCTAATAATATGGTTACCGTTGTTCCATATATTCTAGTTGATGGTATATACACTTTTGATGTAGATCGCTCGAAGTTAAATTGGTCAGGAAACAGACCTTTGATAGACAAGTATGTTGATAACGGAACTGTGATGTTAAAAGAAGGTTCGGTAGAAGTTAAAGATAAAGTTGTTTCAAAAGCAAATTTAGTAATTGACCTTACAACTATAAATGCAACTGATATCGCAAGAGGCGAGGGGCAGGATATGCTTTCGAAACACTTGAAATCCGCGGACTTTTTCGAAGTTGAAAAATATCCTACAGCACAATATGAAGTAACAAGCGTTGAAGATATGGGAGACGGAAACTACAAAGTTAACGGAAAACTTACCATTAAAGAATTTACTGAAGAAGTTAGCGTTGACGTAAAAGCAATGCAAAATTCTGATGAAAGCGTCAGCTTAATCGGTAGCTTAAAAATTGACAGAACTAAATTTGGTTTAAAATACCAATCGGGTCAGTTTTTTAAAGATCTTGGTGAAAAACTTATTGACGACAACTTTGATTTGAAACTTGATTTAGTGGCTGTACCTAATAAGTAACAATATCTCTCGGAGAAATTAGGTTAATGGTCCAGTCGAGGGCAATTTTAAACCGCTTGCGTGGTGAGATGAACTTAAAGAGGTAAACAGTCCTCCATATCCACCACACAAGTTTGCCCTTTTGAATTACCCCGTAAATATTTGCAACAGCATTCCACTGTCCGAGCGAAATAATTGTTCCTTTGTGTTTGTAATTAAATTGTATTTCTTTTTCGCCTTTAATTTTTGCTGCTATATTTTTGCCTACTATTTTTGCTTCGTTAACTGCGGCTTGGGCTAGCATCGGAATTGGATTATCATCTTGCATTAGGTGCGCGCAGTCCCCGAGAGCGTATGCGGTTTCAAAGTCTTTGATGTGCATAAATGAGTTAACAGAAAGTTTACCGTTATCTAGTACCGCCGAATTCGGAGTCATTTCAGGAAGATTTGCTCTAACGCCTCCGGTATACACTGTTAAATCAGATTGAACTTTTTGTCCCCCTTCCAATGTTATCGAATTATCATCGACGGAAATTACTCTTTTATTAGCTATTAGATTGATGTTTTTACCGATAATTGTTTGTTTTGCGATATCTCTTACTTTTTGTTCCTCGTCTTTAAGTATACCCAGGGGTGAAATTAAATTGATTTTTGCATGTTCATATAGCTGAGAGCCGTAGTAGTTACTCATCTCCTTAAATATTAGTTCCTGTATTTCGCATACTAGCTCAACACCTGTAGATCCTGCGCCAATTACACTGATATTTAGTTCTTGTTTTTGTAGAACACTGTTTTGAACCTTTTCGATAATCGCCCTTTTTAGTTTTACCGCCGAACTCAGATCTTTTAATGTGAAACACCTCTCATAACCTGCAATTTTTTTTGGATTTGATTCCGAACCGGTTGCAATAACAATATAGTCATATGCAATTTCTTTAGAACAAGCGTAAACTTTTTTGTTTTCAAGATCAATACGATCAACCATTTTTTCAACAAACTCTACTTTGGGGGATTTAATGATTTCGCGTATACCTTCAGCCACATTTGTGGGATTTAATCCACCTGTAGCTACTTCGTGGAGAAGGGGAGTAAACAAGAAATAATTCGACTTATTAAAAAGAGTTATCTCTACCTCTTTATTAGACAGATTCTTTAACAGTTCTATTAGAGTATATATTCCGCCAAACCCACCGCCGACGACTACAATATTTAGCATTAATTACAATTTAGTCTTGCTAAACATGCAGCTTTGTCCTCTTCGTTAGGAGCATACGCACATGCTGCGCACATACTACCGTCTCCGCCTGTTAAATCTTTCAACATTTGCGAGTAATCAACAAATTCAATATCAGATGGGACTTCGAATAATGAAGTATCGACTATCCAATTGGAACATTTGTAATCTACTTGATTTTTGAGTGCATCTAAGTTCTCGTTTGTTTCATCTGTAGTTGTATCGGTTGCATCTGTGTCCTCTGCTACTACTTCCTCGTATTTCATTTTCATACCTTTGTCCATATTATCTGACCATGAATACATCCATTCTCCGTCTGAAACCATATGGCTTACAATTTTGCTGTCATTTTCTGATGTAATATCAAAATCACCGCGCATTCGCTTGCCCGATATATATGATGTGCCAGTTGTTACTGATCCTTCTTCTCCGGCTGTGTATGTACATTTAAGGGTTTTGCCCAATTTTAATAAATCAAGTACGCTGCCTGAAAGAATCTCCGAGCCATCTTCGTTGGCATTTTCTATTTTATCTTCGACCGAGCCTGTATTTTGCGATACTCTATCTCTATCTCTTGTGGGCTGTTTTGAATCTTTCTTAAACGGATTAAATAAAAATAATCCCACTAAAACCACTAAAGCAATTATAACGATTATATAGATACTATTTCTGTTTTTCATAAGCTGATTATAGCAGACTACGGATTATAGGTTAATAAGTGAATAATGTGTCTACGGCAGCGCCCATTTCGACAATATTATCTCGGGTTGGTTGATCTACGTAAAAGGCCACCCCTGAGTAGTCTTTGCCAGCATGTTTAATGGATTGCTTAAAGGGCATGTAATAAACTAAATCTTCACCGGTTGCATTTTCTCCGATGCCGGTTCTAGTTCTAAAGACGACAAAACTATCAACGCCTGTTTCGGACAGGTATTGGTCTAAAAGATTATTGGTGCACGTTATGCCTTCTGACGGAGTTATTTCGCTGCAATAGATATCGGCAGCAAGTAATGCGTCTTCGGTAACCGGGGTGGGTATCACATCTGAAGTTACAGCACGAACTCTAATTGTTGCGCCTTCTACTAAAGCGCATGTTTTATCGGCACATTCGGTAATTTTAGACGATTCCTTGTAATTAAAACCAAATCTAAACGTTTCGTTTTTGTATTGTTTGGATCCTGGCGTTATTTCCGGAACTGTTATCCCTGCTTTTACATCGGTAGTATCTGTTGTATCTGCAACCTCGTATTCCTGTAAAGCGTTTTTTGGGGGTGTTGTCATTGACTGGGTGCTTTGGTAAAAGTAGATATAAGCACCTCCTATAAGTACAGATACGACTAGTAATGAAACGGGCGAGATTGTTATTTTTTTCATACTGAATTTATTATGCAACATTCAATCATTATGTTCAATACTGGCACAGATTTTTTTTGCAATAATCGGTCCTTCGTAAATCATTCCGGTAATAAGTTGAACTAAATCCGCACCCGCATCGAGTTTGTTTTTTGCATCTTCGGGAGTAAAGATTCCGCCACAGCCTATTATACTAATCTCGCTACCAAACCTTTTTCTTATCTCAGCAATTAGTTTAGTGGAATTAGGTTCAGTTGGTTTTCCGCTGATATTTCCTTTTACTGACTGAATACTTTGCATTTCTTGTTTGTCGATTAGTGGATTTGTGCGGTCTTTTACTAAATTTGAGAAAATAAATCCTTTTATATTGTATGTAAGCGAAATCTTTACAAGTTCGGAAGTCTTTTCTATATCCAATTCGTTTGGCATTTTTACAAATATGGGTTTTTCAATGTTTAGATCTTTTACCCGTTTAAGGAGGTTTGTGTAGTTAGTCAAGTCTGTAAAGCTTTCGAGCATGCTTGTATTGGGACAGCTTATATTTAATTCAAAGTATTTTATATAGTCTTTGTTTTTAAATTTTAAAAAGGTGTAAACATAATCTTCGATTGCTAAATCTATTGTGTTCACCTCAGGTAAATTCGAACTGCCCACGCTGAGTCCGAGTGTTTTACCCGAATAAGTTTGGGAATCCAGTATTTTTTCTACCATATCCGCGCCTAAACTTTTGAAACCCTTATTGACTAAAAGTGCCTGTGATTTTGGGAGCCTTTTCAATCTAGGCTTAGGATTTCCCTCGTACGGTTTTGCTGTCACTGTTCCGATTGTGTTAAACCCAAAGCCAAACGATTCAAAAACATTCGCCATTTTTCCGTTATAGTCAAAACCGGCCGCAATTCCAACAGGATTTTTAAAGTCAACGCCCAAAACTGTTTTTGATAACTTTGGGGAATCGTACCTAAAATTTTTCGAGATTATGCCGAGTAAAATATCGCTCTGGCCCAAAAAACCGCCAATGTGAGTTGCGCAGTCATGCACAAATTCAGCGTCCAGTTTAAATAGAATCGGTTTGAGAATATCTTTGTATAAATTCACTTTTGTATATCAACACGAAAAGCCAAAATGCGCAAGTCCGCTATTTTACAAGGTCTAAAGAGTTTACTATGCGGGAAATATCCGCCTCGGTCAGCTCCTTTTCAATTCTGAGCAAGACTGACTCAACGTCTTTTCTGTATCCCGCAGGAAGGTTAACTATTAATGTTTTTAGTGTGTCGTCAAACTTAAACGAAGGGTTATCGCAAAATGCCCAGCAAAAGTTTTTATATAAAAGGGCCTGTGTACCAAATTTTGTGTCGTAGACTTTCACTTTTTCTACAGAGATAGGAGCGCCGTTTGCATTGTTCAAGTAAAACTTCCCGTCTTTCTCAGTCCAATTGTAAATTTCCAAGCTCATTCTGCCTATTTTGATGTCTCTTGAAGAGCCGTGGGCAAGCACTATAGTTGACTCTCCTTTTTTCCTCTGTTCCCAGCTAAACTCCACACCTGAAGGGTCTGTACTTTGTCTGGGCCAGTCGTTATATTCAAATGTTACAAAAGTATCTTTTTTAACCGGATAATCAAAAGTTATACCTACACTGTTGCTCGAAAACTTATTCCACGCATCCACCGTAGGTTTTATAAAGTAATATTCTTTTAACTGAGGAATTTCAATGTCTTTTGCCTTGTAACTTTCTTCATATTCTCCAGAGCCGATTTCATTAATGTCATTTTTTTCATTTACTTCGTTTTCATATTGGCTTATGATGTCACGTTGTTTCTCAACCGCCTCATCAATCTTTTGCCTGTACTGAGGTTCAATAATTTTATTAAAAAGTAAAACGAAACCGATGCATGTTACTGCAGCTCCACCCATAAATATCAAAAATTTAAATAACTGATCTTTATATACACCCATACTCGAATTTTACACCTTTCGATAATAGATTGTTATAATAAATATATGAAAAAAATGACATTAATTATGGTATTGTTGGCAATAATAATTTTAGGTGTTTTGTACTCAACTAAGCGCACCCCAGTTAAAAACGGGACAGATCTTGTTCCTGTATCTGATTTGGGGAATAAACCTGTTAATGACGAAATCCCCGCAATCAAAATACCCGATGGATGGAAAAAGTACGAAGATACTAAACTTGGTATAAGTTTTGCCGTACCAGATGATTTTAGCATTGATAAATCGGGAGATTACAGTGTTTTGGCAACATCTCCGACAACCGATCCAAGATTTTTTTATGTCTCTGTAGTTCCGGAAAACTTGTTTGATGACAATTCAGGAGAAATATACAACTATCAATCGACTTTTATTAAAAAACTTTTAGAAATCGGCGAAGGAGAAATTAAAAATTTGAGCGAAAATGAAGGACAAAAAGATTGGTATAACTACGAAAGAAACGGTGACGAAATAGTTAACGGCAAAACAGCAAAAGTGTTTGTAAATCAGAGACCGTGGGAATTTCCAGGTGGGACTTGGGAATATAGATATATTTTTGAATTACCTAATAAGATAGTTTTAGCGGGAGCATACTTTGAAGGGGGACCTTCTGACGCAACTTTTACACTGCCCGAATTTCAGACAATTATAAGTACGTTAACCGTAAATTAGGTTAATCGGAAGCCCACATTTTTTCGTTTAGCTTTTTCCTTGCCAACAAAGCGGATCCGGCCGACATAACCGAGACAAAGGCTATAGAAGAAAAAGAACTCGGTAATACCGAGCTCATTGTCATGGCGCCTTCAACTTTTTGATCGGAACAAGCACACTCACTACATGGAGTGATGCTTTCTGTACTTGCTACTGCTGTATTTAGGAAAAAAAATAAACACATGCCGAAAACGGCTATAAATGTGCACGCTTTAACTTTTGCGAATTCTGTCCAGGTAGTTATTTCCACCAAAAACATAATATCATTTGGTGTCTACTACTTCAATTCGGAGGCTACTTAATATCAAGGAGTTTTGGCGAAATTCTAATTATTTTATCGTCGCCTTTTAGAACCTTGCCTCTGCCGTCAGTATTGCTTGTCGCGATGTAAAAATTGCCGTCGGGCCCTAATACTATTGTTCTGATTCTGCCGAATTCATCTTTGAAATATTCTTTAAGCGAGCTAACCTCGTTGTAGCTTATTTTTGCTGTGTAAATTGCCGCTCCTCTCGGCCCTGTAAAAACCAAAGTGTCGTTTATATAAATTAGTTGGCCTGGTGCCCAAGTATCATTGCTACCCGATTCAAGTTTTGGAGTTAACATTCCGTCTGAGGTTTGAGTGCCCTTTATAGTTGGCCACCCATAATTTGCACCTTTTGTAATTAAATTAAGTTCGTCGTTGCCGCTTTGCAAACCTGAAGGCCCGTGTTCGGTTGACCATAACTGACCTTTATCATCCCAAGCTAAGCCTTGAGGATTTCTGTGACCGTATGAATAGACCGCGCTATTAAAAGGATTATCACTTGGGATTGTTCCGTCGTCGCCGATTCGCAAGATTTTTCCGTTTAAACTGTTTGTATCCTGCGCGAGATTTGTTTCCTGCGCATCTCCAACTGTAATGTATAAATAGCCGTCCGGTCCGAACGCAATTCTTCCGCCATCGTGATTATTTGCACCCCGAATTCCTTCGATTATAACTTGTCTGTCCGATAAACTGTCGTTAATAAATTTGAAACTTTCAACACGATTTCTTAAGCCCTCTTTTATTTGATACGTGTAATACACATAAATTTTTTGATTGTTTATGAAATCAGGATGAAGGGCCAATCCCAAAAGTCCGCCTTCTCCCGCTTCTCTCACTTCTTCAAATTCCTGGATAAGTTTTGTTTCACCTGTTTCAATATTTATTTGAATTAATTTTCCTACGCGTTCTGTTACTAAAATTGTGTCGTTTTTGACAAAAGCTATTTCCCAGGGTATTTGCAGGTTTTGGGCGACTATCTTTACCTCCGAATCTTCTGTTTCTGTGGTTTGGGTATCTTTATTGAGCGCGTTTTCCTGTGTCACATCGCTACCTACAAAATCACGCGCTTTTTCGTTTAATTTATTTTTGTTTAATAGCAAAAAAACTATTGAAACAAATATTAATAGTATTAGTAATAACTTTTTTATATTCATTAATTTTATTATATCAATTGAACCCATTCTACAAATCGTATTAGACCTATCACCCCATAGTATGGTATAAGTACTGATAGGTTTTACAAGATCACACTTTGAGAGGAGAAAAAGGAGGTTCTGATGAGTAAGAAACACAAGAATAGGAAGATGCCTGAGCAACTACCCCCAGTTATCGAGATCCGAATTCAAAGCGAAGAAGAGGCACTTGAGTACCTTTTAAAGTATCTTTGTGACCAAAAAGGGTATTCTGGACGGATTACGGTGTCTCAGAAACTCGGCCAATCCGTTTGGGCTTTACGAAAAAAATGGGGATTTACAATCCGAAACCCCCAAACCGGAGGAGTTGAAACGTTCGAAGTGTTTACCGATGGTGTTGTTTGGCAAACTTATCCTATGAGGAAATGAACAAAGGAAATTTTGATGAACAGCATTGAGAAGTCAATAAAGCTCAGAGTTTTTACACTACCAAGTGGCTCTGAGCTTTAACATTTTTTCATACTATGGTTTTACAATATATGCCCCACTCGCTACATTTCCGTTAATATTTATCTTTAGATCTTTTTCGCTAACAAAATCATTTACAGCTTTTTTGCACCCATCCCAAAAATAATAATCATCAATTACAATATATCCTCCGGAAACTACCAAATCGTATAAGTTTTCCAACGCGACTTTAGTAGATTCGTACCAATCACCATCTAATCTCAAAATAGCAATTTTTTCAATTTTATCTTTATTTACAGGCAGAGTATCTTGAAACCAACCTTTAACTATATTTACTTTGGTCGGGTCGATACTCAGTTTTTCAAACAAAAGTTCTTGAATGTATGTTTCTTCTGCTTTTAATTTTTCAATAGGAACCAAATTACCTGAGGTTTGATTATTTGAAAAAATTTCTGCATCTTCACCATCCTCCTGCGTTGGCTCCGGAAGACCTTCAAAAGAATCAAAAAAGAATAACGGGTGTTTGTAATTATATTTCTTGGACATGTAGGCCAAAATTCCAGCGCTTCCACCCCGCCACACTCCGGTTTCAACAAACGCACCCTCAATTTTTGAATCGCCTACTTGTTCTGACAAATCATATAAAAACTTGAGCCGGCCATAATTAACGTGCGTATAATTTTGTATATTTTTTAATAAGTTGCGTCTGTCAGAATTAACATCAAAAGAGCTTTGCAATTCAAAACCTGTGCTATAAAGTTTTAAAAATAAAGGATCAATGTCCGATAAACCTATTTTTTGTGCTAGGGATGATGAAATTGACATAAGTTAGAATTGTTGGATTAATTCCTCAATCTGTTCCTTTCTTCGTGCTAAGCCAAATTGTTCGGCAATCATCAAAGCTATGTACAAATCTCCAACTGAATTAAACACCCGGGATCTATCCATAAGAAGTCCGGTAGTCCAAACCCATTTAGCGATCTCATCTTTTGTAGTTCGGCTAACTTTATAAAGATCTTCAGCTTCGATCTCGAACCATTTCTTGATCTCTTCTGTTGATGCGCTGTTAAAAATTAAGGCCGTGACTATACCGTGATCAAACCACACAATATCCTGTCTATTTGATTCCTGTGCCAGTTGGCGTGCTTTTTGGGCATACTCGATTGCAAGACTTGGCGTATTTTCATTGAATTCTGGCCTGGACAATTGTCTTAAGGCAACTGCAATATAGGAACTGTCTTTTAAATCCTCAGCGCCTGATTTAGCTTCTTCAAATGTGGTTTTTCCTTCCTCATATCTTTTTAGATGCCAATAAGTTAAACCTAGTTCCCCGAGATAATTTAGTTTTGGATAGGTCTCCAGTTGTGATTTGTCTATTTCCAAAAACATTTCTAAAGCTTTATTTGCATCTCCTGTTTCTCTCTCATCTCTTGCAGCCGATATTTGTTTTTTAAAATCTTCCATAGTTAATCTTTCAGTTAATTTAACAAAAAGATTGTATCATTTTGAATCTATCTGCCAAAGCTTGAGATCAAATTTTATTGCAAATCATTGACAAGTACTTCAACTAGTGGTAGTGTTTGAAGTATGGCAACAACTACTTTAAAAAATAAACATAGAACCACTCTTTTTATGAACCCATCTATTGTAACTCAATCCAGGGCGCAGGCAATCGTTGAGAAAATATCTCTAACCGAACTTGTGGAAAAAGCCCTTATCCGATATTTACCTAAAGAAACCATAATCAAAAAGATCGCTATAGAATAACACGCTAATTTTAGAACCCGGATCAATTTTGAATCAACTTAAACAATTGAATGTGTACTTATTTGTAAACTTGAAAGTAGGTGAGTGATATATGACAACAGTAGTAAATAATCCGGCTCCGGCGAATGAAAACGGTGGAAGCGGATTTCTAATCGGCGTTGTAATTGTCGTAATTTTTCTCGGAATAATCTTGTACTTTGCAAT
>CAZHAM010000010.1:0-20859 GCA_964530415.1 uncultured Candidatus Saccharibacteria bacterium
AATGATTTTTGTCCCCGTTGTTACGATGATTGCGCATAAATATCTTGTTTTGAGATTCAGCCCCTATGATTTAACAAGGCACCTAGTTTTATTTGGGTTATTATTTGTAGCTTTAAACGGCTGGTGGCTTGTTCCCGCAGTGCAAAAAATTACAACCGATTTTTCAGATATTCAAGAAAGCGGGCAGGACTTTGTGACTATAGATCGAACTAGGCAGTTTGACACGCTAAGCTTTTTAGGAAGCTGGGCTTTTAGGGAAAAAATTTACGGAACAGATTATTATTATTTTCCGTACAATATGTACTACGACAAGTTTCCGCTTGTAATTTTAAAATACTTTCCCCTTTTATTTATAGGTATCGGTATATTTAAGCTAATCAAGAAAGCTGAAAGCGACGAGGATATATTACTTTATAAATTCTTAGTATTTTTGTCGTCAATGTTTCTAATTTTCCTCTTTTTAGAAAAAGGAACCTCGGGATTGTGGGGCAGCGGATTTAACTACATCTTTAAAAATGTGCCTTTCTTTTGGATGTTTAGAGAACCGTATTCAAAATTTGCACCTTTATCCTCATTTTTCGGCGCGATTATTATGGCTTTTGGGATACGTGTATTATCCAATTTTCTAAGCGAGAAAAAAATACCAAAACCAGTTACCAGTGCAATAGCTTTAGTAGTTATTTTAGCAATTTCATTTCCTTTTATTACAAATCAGATTATATGGGATGTAAACGACGGTGCCGTACGTTCATACCATGTAAAACCGTCAGAAAGTTGGAGTCAACTAACAGATAACTTTAAACCTAAAACTAACCAAAATTATTTATTGTACCCATCTGGAGGCTTTGTTGACCGTGTAAATTGGGAGTCGGGGTATTCGGGTAATCCGTTTCTCATCTTCACGAATGTGAAGATTCTCAGTCCGGGGTCTGGGTACATTGAAAACCAGAATTTGAGCATTGTTTCAAATTATTTATACAAAAATTTGTTAAGGTATCCTGATAAAATTATTGAATTAAGCAGTGTATACAACATCGGGGGAATTATTTTTCAAAACAATATAAGTGATATTGATATTGAAGGATCGAAAGCCTATATACAGAAGAATTTTGACAAGTACAAAGTGTACGAAAACAGCGATTATATAGTTTACGAGTTTGGAGAAAATCAATCTCAAATGTCTGTTTTAGACAAAAACAGCATTTACAAAATCTCCGATGAAGATTTTAATCACTATTTAAAGATTAGATCGCAAATATCTTCTGATAAGTATTTAAAAATTAATTCTGGTGAAGAAAAAGATATATACTTTTTAGATCCGCAAAATCCGGCGCTAAATACTCAGCAGAAAACTTTGATTTATGATTTAAGAGCTTTAAAAACCGGTGTTTACAATATTCACACAATAGATTTGGACTCAAATATCGCTAAAGTTTACACAGATAATACGGAAATCGCATTTAACAATGCCGAGGGAGTGTCCTCTTTTGAAATTGGGAAAAATTTAGAATGCTGTGATTTGTTAAAAATCGATACTGAAGTTGTCGATAATTTAAAGTTCGCAGAGGATTGGCAGATAATTGATGCTTCAAAGAGTGTAAATAAGGACACCATCTCAGTTCAGACTAATAATTTGGACTTGGGGGTGAAAAATATCGGATATATTAAAAAAGTTGAAAACATGTCCGACGATAGACAGTACGTAGTTACTCTTGATGGAGAATATATAGGAGAAGACGGTTTTATACTCGAATTTATTGAAAAAGACATTAACTCTGGGGTTCATTACATTTTGTCTTATGGAAAAACGTTAAATTTAGATCAGGAGTTGTATTTTAAATATAATCCGTTCTCGAATGTTTTAAGACTCTCGGATAACACGGGCATGTACTTTGGTATTACAAACGAACTTGATCAAAGTACAGATCGGGAAACCGATGACAAAAAAGTCGAAAGTATCGATATAACTAAACTTGAAATAAGAAATTTATACGAACCTCAGCTTATCGTTGAGACCGATTTTAATTTGGACGACTTGCTCAATTCAAAATCAGAAAATGTCGAATACAAAGAAGTAAAAGAATATTTGATACTCGGAAAATTTAATGTTGGCGGCGAAAACAATTATTTGCAATATAAACAGGCATATAACCCAAATTGGAAATTAATGAATATTTCGGAAAACGAGTATGCAAAATACCAAAACAGAGTTACTTCGCTTGACTACTTTAAAATTTTAATCCAATCAATAAACGGGAAATCTCCTGAAAATATCGAATATTATTCAAATGGGTGGGAGTTAAAAGAATCGGAAAATTTATTTGTACTTGTTTTTGTTCCAGCTGTTTTATCAAAAGTACTTCTTTGGGTTTGCAGCATAGCTTTTGCCACACTAATATTAGGAATCATTTATTTTAAGAAGGTAAAACGTGTCTAGCTTGGGAATAATTATTATCTATTTGATTGCAAGAAAGTATATCAAGCAGATACCGGTTGTTGCTATGGCCTTATTTGTTTTCTTTTTATTTCTTACCCCCTTGATATTTATGACCGGAATCGAAGCGTCCGCTGAAGAAATGGCTTCGATGGCGTTTGTATTTTTGTTAACTATTTTTCTTGAAGCTTTTATTAAGAATTTTATTGAAAAATAGCCTATGTTGATACTTCATGAAATACTTCATTTCGTAACCTACATTCTTTTGTTTTTAATCGTGTACGCGATTCAAAAAAACAAAATGAATTTAACCAATTTTATAACAGGTCTTATCGCGACAATATTTTTAGATTTGGATCATTTAATTGATTACTTTTTGCATAACGGCATAAGATTTAGTTTGTCTGAATTTCTGACCGGCCAAAATTTTATGGAATCAGGAAAAGCGTATGTGATATTTCACGGATGGGAGTTTGTTTTAATAATTATAGTTGCGTATATCCTGATTAAAAAACAAAATACAAAGAATTTCTTACTGAGTATCATTATCGGTTTAACTGCACATCTGTTTTTTGATTCGGTAGCAAATGGAATGGGCAGATACTTCTATTTTATATCCTATAGAATCGCGACCTCATTTGTACTATATAATTAAGTTATGAAAAAAGTATTTTTCATTGTTTTTACTGCCTATTTTGGACTTTGGTTCATTTTGTTTAAACTTGGAGTTAACTCTTTGCCCATTCAATCAGAAGATACTGTTCCCGCTATGTTTTTGCCTTATGCAATTATTGAGAACCGCACGCTTTATTTAACTGATTATTACGATCAAATGATAGAGCGATATCCGCATCCGGATGACCGAAGCTACGAAAAGGGAATGACGCCTTTTTATTTAAAAAAAATCGGTAATGAGTTTGCCTCCGCTTTTACATTGATTACCCCGATACTGGCACTTCCCGTATATTTATTCCCGATACTATTTAACATCCCGCCGACCTGGGACGTTTTAATTGTGCTTTCTCATTTAAGTTCGGCAGTTTTAATGGCTTTAAGCGCCTCTTTGATGTTTTACCTTTTAAACACCTTTTTAGTTAAAGATAAGAAAAATGCCGAGTTACTCACTTTTATTTATGCTTTTGGAACTGTCAATTTTGCGATGCTGTCTCAGTCTTTGTGGCAGCACGGAATAGTTGAGCTTTTGGCAATTTTGCAGTTAATTGTTTTATACAAATATTTTAATTTTAATGGTTATAAGTTTGTAGTTTTGCTCGGTTTTCTAAGCGGAATAACCTTTTTAACTAGACCTACAGCGATTTTAATATCAGGCTTTATTTTTTTAGCCTTGATTATTAACGCGTACATCAAAACAAACAAATTAAATTTAAAACTTTTCGGCTATTATTTTTTAGGACTTTTAGTGCCAGCTCTATTTTTTTGGTGGTACAACAGTACTTACTATGTTGATATTTCAAACCAAGGCTATGCCTCACAACTTTTTGAAGGGTGGCTGGGTAATTTTCCCGAAAGCTTTGCCGGTATATGGCTGTCGCCGAGTAAGGGAATATTGGTATTTACACCTGTTTTTATATTTTCCTTTGTTGGTCTGTATCTGGCGTTAAAAAAAGGCATTAAAGAAAATTATATATATTTGATTTTTGCTTTAATTGTTTTAGCCCACACGCTGGTTATGAGCTTTTGGAAGCACTGGTATGGTGGATTTTCCTTTGGTTACAGGATGAGTTCCGAAATAGTACCATTTTTAGTGCTATTGCTCGTTCCGTTTGTACAAAGTGCCTCTTTTAATAAGTATAAGAAAGTTTTTGTAGTTTTCGTTGTTATATCAGTTTTAATCGAACTTTACGGCATGGTATTTTTTGACGGAATTTGGCATAACGCTTACGACAAGGGTTTTACCGACACTTCATGGCTCTGGTCGTTAAAAGATTCAGAATTTGCGTTTAACATCCGGAGGCTAATGGTCAAGTTTGGTATGATGGACAGAGCGTGTCCCCAGTGTCTTCCCGGATATGAAACATAGTAATTTCCTGCTAGAATGAGATAAATGCAAAGCCGGCAAGAAGGACAAAAGTACAACATTGTGTGCTTATCCAATCAAATTTGGGATTACCCTCTTTGGACAAATAAAAAACATGTAATGAAAAGGCTTTCTGAGCAGGGCCATAACGTTATATTTGTTGACCCGCCGATCAATACTGGCTTTTTGTTTTTTAAACACGTAAAAGCTGGAAAATGGAACCTGAAAAGAATTTTGGAGTGGACTTATAAGGACGAAAATATTACTGTTTTTTCACCCTTAAATTTTTTCCCTGCCTTTGAATTTTTGTCCAAGATGCATTCCCAGTTAATAAGCGATTTATCAACTAAAAAGTTTGATAAAAATTTAAAAACTATACTGTGGGTTTACCACGTTGAAATTGCCGGGATAAAAAATTATATTGATAAAATTTCTCACGATGTTTTAGTTTATGATTGTGTAGATAATTACCCCGCTTTTCCAAAATATGACACTTTAGAAAAAAAAGAAAAAGTAATCAAACAGGAGGAGTTTTTAGCAAAACAAGCCGACATAGTTTTTGCAACCGCACCCGGATTAATGGATAAACTAAAAAAATACAACACAAATGTTCACTTTATGCCAAATGTTGGGGATTTTGATAAATTTGTAACTTCACAAAACTACAAAAAGGATTTACCTGAAGAAATAAGGAATTTAAAAAGACCGATAATTGGCTATACGGGGGCAGTGGACGAATATAAATTTGATGCACAACTTGTGAAGAAACTTGCCAAAGATTATCCGAATTATACTTTTGTGATTATCGGCCCTCTGGCATTAAAAGACAGAGAAGCTTCGGCCCAAGATATTGGACTGGGTGATTTGGAAAACGTTGTATTTTTAAAATCAAAGCCGTATAGCGAGATTCACAAGTATTTCGCAGGTTTTGATTCATTTATAATTCCCTATCAGTTAAACGACTATACCGTCGGCGGATGTTTTCCTGTAAAATTCCACGACGCGTTAGCCGCAGGGCTACCTGTAGTTGTAACTGATTTACCGGCATACGCTCCGTTTGAGGATGTTAGTTATATTTCAAAAAGTTATAATGAGTTTTCACAAAACATCAGAAAATCACTTGAAGAAGACAATGAACAAAGAATTAAGCAAAGACAGTGGGTTGCAAAAGATAATAATTGGGACGGAAAAGTATCAAAAATGCTCGCACTTATTAATGAGTTGACAAATAAATAATATGAAAATTGCGTATGTTTTAAATTCAGGAAATCCCGGTGGAACAGAAAGACACGTTTTAGATCTAGTAAAAGGTATGGTAAAAAGGGGGCATAGGGTGTTTGTGTGGTGTAAGGATGGAGAAATTGCAAAGTGGTATGAAGAAGCGGGAGCGGAGGTTTACAGAAGCGAAATTACATCTGATATCGATCCCAAATACATTTTAAATTTGGTTAATTTTTTAAGAAATAACAAAATCGATGTTCTCCACGCACACGATCTAAAACCGGCGACAAACGCACTATTTGCATCAATACTTTCAAGAACAAAAGTTAAAATTACGCACATACATACACCGATGTCTGAGTGGCAGGTTCCCTCAACTCTCAAAAAGATTGTTACTTTTATTCAAATAAGATGCTATTCATTTTTGGTAAATACCTTTTCGGATTCAGAAATTGCATTAACTAATACACGAAAAATAGTAAAACTAGCCGAAGGCATCAGTGATAAGAAACTAACCATAATTCATAACGGTTTGGACGAGACAAGACTACTTCATTCAGAAGAAGAAAAAAAACAAAGCAGAGAGGCAGTTAAAAATAACTACGGGATTCCCCAGGAAGCTTTTGTTATCGGCGTGATTAGCAGAATTTCTGAGGAAAAGGGACATACAGTATTGTTAAAAGCATTCAAATCATTTTTGGATAAAAATAACGAACTTTCGCGAGATGTATACTTGATAATAGCCGGAGGCGGTCCTTTAGAAAACGAATTAAGGCAAAAAGTTCAGGAAATGAATTTTGACGGCAAAGTCATAGTTACCGGAATCTTTCCTGATGATGTGCAACCTATGTTTTACGATACTTTTGATATTTTTGTTTTCCCCTCTCTTGCGGAAGGATTTGGTTTAGTACTTATTGAAGCAATGCTCTGTAATATACCAGTAATATGTTCAGACCTGGATGTTTTAAAAGAAGTGAGCGGTTTAAACGCTGTATTTTTTAAAACAGGAGATTATGTAGATCTGTCCAGAAAGCTTTACGAGATGCGTTCGCAAATGGTTCAAAGCACTTACGAGCCACATCCAACACAGGAATTTATACTTAAAAATTATTCTATGGATAAATTTATTACCGAATACGAAAACTTATACGGAAGGTTTTTAACCAAATGAGAGTTTTAATCCAAGGGCGAATAGAGCTCCAAAAAGGCAAGGGCGGGGGAGATATGATCCAGATTGAAAATACAATGAACGAGTTGAAGGAACTTAGAGTTGAGGTCGATTTTAAACCTTACCCAGGTTTTGACCCAGAAGGTTACGACATAGTGCATATATTCCAGCTTGATTGGACACCAGAGACATACATTTATGCGGATCTTGCTAATAAGAGGGGAATTCCGATAGTAATCTCACCGATCCATCACAGCGTAAAAGAAGTAAAGAGGTTTGATGACGAATATGTTTTTGATTTTAGGAGGCTCTCAGGATTCTTATTTGAAGATCAATTTAGCAGAGATACATTGAAAAATATTTACCGATCATTTTTTAATCCGCAAAAATTATACTCGACAATGCTAAGCGCTAGAATGGGATTTAAAAATATGCAGACAAAGATTTTAACAATGGCGGCAGCAGTTTTGGTTCAAACAAATCTTGAGGCTCAGGATTTAAAAGAAACATTTAATGTAGATTTTTCTTGGTATAAGATTCCTAACGGCGTAAGTTCGGCATTTTTGGATACTTCAAATTTTAAAAATCGGTTTGATTTTGAAGATTATGTTATTTGCGTAGGAAGATTGGAACCACGAAAAAATCAAATTAAAATAATTGAAGCTGTTAACTTGCTACGTCAGAAAACTCAAAAAGATATAAAACTAGTGCTGGTAGGATCTAAAAGTCCCCGAAATCATTTTGAATACACATACAGGCTAAATCAGCAGTTAAAAAAATACGATTGGGTGAAGCACATTGACTATATCCCAAATTCAGAAATGCCCGGATTATATAAGTTTGCTAAAGTCGGAGTTTCGGCGAGCTGGTTCGAGACAACAGGCTTAACTAGTTTAGAGGCAGTTTTTTGCGGAACAAACGCTGTTGCTTCGGGGGATCGGGCAAAAGAATACCTTGGGGATTACGCAAGTTTTTGTGATCCGGGAAGTGTAGAATCAATATTATCAGCTGTTGAAAGCCAGTATTTTAAGCCAAGACCGAAAATTGATGAGAGTATTAAAAACGAGTACACTTGGAAAAACGCGGCCAAAATGACTTTGACAGCTTATAATCAAGTTTTGAACCGCAAATAACAGCCTATGTACTTAGAATTAGCCATAATCGCTTTAATACTCGTTTTATCATTTATACTGCTTATTAAAAACTTTGATCTAGCAATTTATATTTTACTTGCTTTGTCGGTTTTACTGCACAAAGAACTATTCAGTTTTTATAAGTGGGATCTTTTGCCCGTTCGCGCATTTATGTTGGCGTTGGTATGCTACGGAGTTGCGCGGGCGTACATTTGGCTCATGAAAAATAGAAACACAGGGTTAGTAAAAGAACAATTGAAAAACTTTTTCAAAGATCCCTTCATTTTAATATTAATAGCAACATGGGCAATAAATGGACTTTCGTTATTTTTCAGCACAAACCTTTATTCCAGTTTAGTGTTATTTGGCTTTTTCACATCCATAGTATTTTTGGGAATACTTATATACCTAAACTTTCGCAACTCACCAGAAAAAACTGAAAAATACATCAAATTTTATATTTATGTTGCCCTTGCTTCATGTTTGTTCGGCTATTTTCAATTTTTTTATTACGATATGACCGGAGTAATAATTGGTTCTTTATGGAATATTCCAGGCAATCTTTCCAGAGTCGGCGCGTTTTTTTGGGACGTAAATCACTTTGGCGCGCTTTTGTCCGCATTATTGCCAATTTTGGGCGTATTGATTTTAACTTCAAAAACTTGGTCCGCCCGAATATTTAACTCACTCGCGTTTTTATTGATGTTGGGAATTTTATTTTTAACAAGCTCTAGAACTGCATGGATGATTGCTTTTTTCGCCCTCTTAACCTTTGTTTCGATTTTACTAATACGCAAACTGGGCATAAAAGCGATAGGACTAGTGTTTGTTGTTTTGATGATTATCGCAATTCCCCTAACAATCGAATACAGCGATAGAGCCAGTCCTTTTAGAGCACGGATAAAACACTTTTTTCATTATCGAATGGATTCCTTCGATTCCCATTTTATGCTTCTCACGGGCGCTTTTCAGGTTTACACAGAATATCCGATACTCGGTGGAGGTTACGGCAGTTTCTTTGAACATTTCAGTAAAACACCGATCGCGCCCGTTTACTTTGGAAGAGACCCGGCCGCGTTAAGCACAAGAGTTCCGGCTCATACAATTTGGGGGCAAACTGCCGCTGAAACAGGCTCCGCCGGATTATCAATTTTGGTTTTGTTTATCAGCTTAATATTTTTCACGCTTTTATATGGGGCTATAACGTTTAAAGATACCAAAAAGTTTTTGATGATGTCTGCTATGGTGTCAGTAATCGTGGGTTGGATGATTGCGGGCATTTTTTATTCCTACAACTCTGAGTTTTTCTACATTATTCTATTTCTGTTTTTTACATACGGAGTCGCAAACTTTGAAGGGGGCTATAATCCGGCTTTGATACTAGAGAGATTTGTCAAACCAAAGAGAACAGTTTTATTTATCACTATCGTTTTGGCCGGAGTTTTAATTTTCGCAAATTTGGGGAAAAATCATTTAATACCTTGGGATGAGGCAATATATGCAAAAATCGCAAAGAACATGGTAGTAAACAACAACGTGATTGATATGAATTGGAAACCAAACTTAATTTGGTACGAAAAACCGCCTCTTTATATGTGGGAAATGGCCTTTTTAATGAAGTATATGGGATTTAACAGTTTGGCAGCTCGTTTACCCTCGGCAATAGCGGGATTTTTAGGCGTGATAGCGGTATTTTTATTTGCATCTAAGTTTTTAAACAAAACTGTCGGCTTTTTCTCGGCATTTATTTTGCTGACCTCAGTTCACTACTTGTACTATTCACGCGCATCGATGCTTGATGTTACAGCAACGTTATTTATGTCACTTTCACTGTATTTTTATTATATTGCGAAAAAAGAATTGGGATATTCTAAATGGATAATTAGCGGAGTATTTTTGGGTTTTGGTGTAATGACAAAAGGTGTCGTTGGGCTTCTTCCATTTGTTGTTATGGGTTTTTACGAAATATATTTATTAATCACAAAACAGCAAAAAATTACGTCAAAGCTGGTTTTAAATTGGGCTGCACTAGTATTGATTTCGTCGGCAGTATTTTTTCCGTGGCACATTGAAATGTATAAAAGACACGGAAGTACATTTTTGGCAAATTATGTGGGTTATCACGTTTGGGACAGAGCTACGGTTGCGATAGAGGATAAGGGAAACCCGGCACATTGGTATCTAATTGTTTTAAAAGTGAGTATGAGAATATGGTCGATTGTATTACTTTTGGGAATTCCTTTGCTTTTATCTCAATTTATCAAGAGTGTGAAAAACAAGGAAATTCATAAAAGCAATCTAATTGTATTTTTAACGATATGGTCGATATTAATTTTAATATTTTTTTCGATCGCTAAATCAAAACTTGTGTGGTACATTCTGCCCATTTATCCGGCATTATCGATAATTGCTGCAATCACTTTAGACCATTTATATCTATATTTTGTCCGAAGATTTAAAAAACTGGACAATCTGGGATTTAAATTTTTAGCAATTTATTTTGCAGTTGTTTTTATGCTGACATACTTAGTTATCAATCGTGAGCTAGTTTACACTTCTGATCTGACGGGTTCACAATCCAGACTGATTAAATTAAAAGACGAGAGATTTAAAGTCGACGAGATGTTTTATATTGACAGAGTCGAGCTGCCTCTTGCGTTATTCTACACAGACGGGCCTTTTGAAATAATAGACTTTAGACCTGATTTGGGTGACAGAGTTCCGGAAGTTTCATACGATCAAAGACTTATCCTGTTAACTAAAAAAGGCAGGTTTTCTACCACTGTTGAAAACAAAGTGTATGAACCCAAAGTTGTACAAGAAGACGGGGATTGGATACTTTGGTATTTTGACTCTGAAAAAGAGGAGGACCAAGATCGTTTAAATAAAGCGAGAGAGGACATTAATTCGATTCTTTTTTTAGCAAACAACACATACGGGGGAATCAGTTTCGCACCAGATACGCTAAGAGAAGAATACTTTTCACTTTTAAGAAGTCAGGAAACTTTAATCAAAAAGATTAATAGCTCTACTTCCTTTTAATAAACACGACCGTTAATATTACAGCTAAAACAGCCGAGATTAAATTTGCTACCGCTAACCCGTAAATATCGTAGAACTTGATCAAGATAACCGATGCAATTAAAAATACAATAAGTTTCGCAACGTTGATGTATAAAATCAGTTTAGTTTTATTCTCAACAAAAAAGTAATTCTCGATAAAAGTGTGGATTGACGTAAAAGCGCTCGCAAATAACAAAATATCTAAAAGTGGTAAAGAATCGTTAAACTTAGCTCCGAAAAAGAAATTTATAAATAATTTGCCAAAAAATGATGCTGCAAAAGCCAGTAACAATATTCCAAACGAAATGATAACCGTTTCCTTAAAATCATATGCATCTCTGGACTTTTTAATTTGGGCATTTTTGGGTAAAAGCACAGTAAAAATTGAAAAGGACAAAAGCGAAAAAATTGAGGACATCTTGTTTGCTATTGAAAAAATCCCGACATCCGTAAAACCTCTAGCTAATTTTGCTATTCCGTTATTAATAGACGGGAACCATTCGTATATAGTTTGAGATAAGCCAGCTGAAAGTGACTCTTTTATATTTGTAAAAAAACCTGAAAAATCGATTTTTGCTTTTAAAACGCTTTTAGGCAACCAAAATGCCAAAACTAATCCGCTCAGCATAGACAATGAAAAAACGGCAAATGCTTGATTTAAATCTGGAGTAAAGTTATTTGTAAATATTAGGACAGCAAAAACTCCTTTTAAAAGTGCCGGAATGCTGTTTAGAAGAATCACGTTTATAAAACTCTCCTCTTTTTGAAAAAACGCATAAAAAGTGAAATTAATTAAATAACCAATCAAACCTAAAATAAATATGAGTAGAATCTGTGGTGAAAGAATGTGAAAAAACCAGAGTAAAAACGCAGAAATGGGGATAGTTGCAATAAAAAGTATCAGCCTCGTCCCTAAAAATTTTTCACTTTGACTCAAACCTTTTGAGTTTTCAGTTAATGACTTTGTTACATAAATAGAGTTTGTTCCAAAATCCATGAGTCTCGAAATCGATATCAATAAACCTGCTAAAAGAGCATATTTACCAAAATCTTCGAGAGAAAGAGTTTTAGCAATAACGGATAAATAGGCAAACCCAATAACCGCGTTTATCAAGTTTCCCATACCAACAGCTGCGATTTTGACAAAAGTTTTACTTATCACGTTATGATTTTACCAATAATTGCTTTGGATAAGTATGAGAATGTAGGATAATGTGAATATGGAAATGCAAAAAACTATAGGTATTGATGCTAGGTTTTTAGGAGACGCTGGACCGGGCAGATACGTTAAAAATATTGTTGAGAATCTTGAAAATTTGGATACTAAAAATAACTATGTGATTTTCTTACGCGAAAAAGGTTTTGACAGCTATCAACCACATAATCTTAATTTTAAAAAAGTTTTGGCAGATTACCACTGGTATACATTTGAGGAACAGCTCGGGTATTTACGTGTTTTGCTAGAAGAAAAACTTGATTTGTACTACGTACCGCACTTTAATATCCCTGTTTTATATCCTAAAAAACTTGTAACCGCGATCCCGGATTTGATTATGCACACTTACAGTACGGAACGTGGCACAACGCTTCCCAAACTTTATTTCAAATTTAAAAAAATTGTATACCGAATGGTTGTTTTGTGGGCGGTTATAAGATCCAAAAGAGTAATCGTCCCTTCAAACGATGTGATGTCTGATTTTAAAAAGCTACTCCCGTTTGTTAATGAAAAAAAATATGTTCTGGCTTATGAGGGAGTTGATCCCGTTTTATTAAGCAACGATTCAAACGAAGATGTATTAACTAAATTGAATATTCAAAAACCTTACATTTTATTTATCAGCAGTATGTATGAGCACAAAAACGTAACCCGATTATTAACCGCGTTCAAAATCTTAAAAGAAAAATACGGTTATGCTGGTCAACTTGTTTTAGTAGGAAAAAAGGATAATTTTTCTAAAAGTTATAGTGAGCTATCGCAAAAATTAGGTCTGAGTGATTCCGTTAAATTTCCCGGACTTGATAATTATGTTACCGACTCAGAAACTTTGTATTTAAGAAAAAACGCAGACATGTACGTCTTCCCTTCTTTAAAAGAAGGATTTAGTTTGACTCCGCTGGAAGCGCAGTCTTTGGGTTTGGTTTGCGCTATTTCTGATATTCCTTGCCACAGGGAGATTTACGAAGACTCGGTTTTGTATTTTGATCCTTATGACGAGGAGCATATGGCTTTAAAAATTGAAACACTTTTAAAAAGTCCGAGGTTAAAGGATGAGCTTATACAACGAGGTTTTGAGCAGGTAAAAAAATACAGTTGGGTTTCTACAGCCGAAATAACTTTTGATGTAATTAAAGAAGCATTGGGTCAAAATTCCTAGCTCTTAGCAAAAATCGCCAGTATTTGTTTCGCACATTTATCCCAGCTAAATAAATTAGCCCTTGCTAAAAGTTTTGATTTTTCAATCGGTTCTTTTAAACCGCGGATTATATTGTCTGACATTTCTTGTAAAGTAAACGGGTCTGAATAGTAAGCGCTATCTGAAGCAACTTCTCTATGCGCAGGAATATTTGAAATTACAGGTGTAACTCCGGAAGCCATTGCTTCAAGCACAGTTAATCCAAAACCCTCTTCAAATGAAAAATTTACATATAAGTTAGAATTCCGTACTAGCGCGGGCAATTCATTATCCGGTACTCGCCCTGCAAAAATTACCGAACTATCAATTCCGTATTTACCTGGCGCTTCCATAGATTCTGTAAAATTCCATCCTTTTCGGCCGACGATCACAAGTTTAAGATTCGCATACTCTTGATTTTCTTTGATAACTTTTGCAAATGCTTTTACAAGCCCGGGAATATTTTTTCTCGGTTGAATTGTTGAAACAAATATCAGGTAATCATTTGTAATTTCGTATTTGGTTAAGATCTCTCCGTCTGACGGCGATGCGTTTTCTAAAAAGTTATCGTTTAAACCTTCGTATACGACTTCAATTTTTTCTGAATTTACAAAAAGCCAGTTTTTTTCGAGAATAGAATTTTTGGTTGCATATGAAGGAACTATAATCTTTTTTGAGGTCGCACAAACCCACCACAAAATAAATGGGTGGATTAACTGCTTAAAAAACGGCGTTTTATAGTTTTTATTTGATAAATACTCCAAGCCGTGGATCATAATATAGAACTTTGTTCTGGGGCTGAAAATTTGTGCCAGTACGGGAAATGTGTGAATAGGCGAAAAGAACACATCTACGGGATTATTAATAAGTTCCAAAGCTAACGAAATTTGCGTCCACGACAACTTTTTTTTAATAAACTTGGTGTTATCAGCTAAGTTTTGTTTATGTTCGGTATAAATTATTACCTCGTTACCGCCAGATTGCTTAATAATTGCTTTATAGAGGTTAAAAGTATACTTTTCGGGTCCGGCAGCGTTTTCCTGTGAGGTTAGATTTTGCCCATTAAGTCCGATTTTCATTTCTACATTATACATTTAATAGTGATGTACAATCAGTATATATGAAGATAGCGATAGTATGCGACGATTTAATTCAAAACGGGGGTCAGGAGCGGTTGATTTTGGGGGTTTTAGAAATGTGGCCCGATGCGCCAATATGCGCGTCGGTAATTTCAAAAGAGTGGCAAAAAAGACTCAAAGAAATGAAAAGAACCTATTTCACATCATTTCTGCAAAAATTCCCGTTTATAGAAAAAATTAACAGATATTACTCGCCGTTTTTGTTACATATTTTGGCATTTGAGTCGTTTAACTTCGATAAGTTTGATGTAGTTTTATCAATTTCTTCAAGATACGCGCATTTTGTGATTACAAAACCTGAGACCAGGCACATTTGCTATATGAACACACCGGGGCGTATGTTTTGGGAGCAAGCGGACTATTTTGCTAAAGAGACTTACGGAAAACTTAGGCCATTAAAAATTTTGGCGATCCCCTTTTTATCGCCTTTTCTAAGTTTAATAAGACAATTAGATTATGCCGCTTCGCATAGGGTAGATTACTTTATAGCCAATTCTAAAACAGCGCAGTCAAGAATTAATAAATATTATGGAAGGGATTCTGTAGTAATAAACCCATTTATTGATACGAACAAGTTTAAAAATATCAAATCGGTTTATGGTGAGTTCTATTTGGTGATTACCCGTTTAGTATCGTGGAAAAGAGTAGATATCGCGGTCGAAGCTTGCGAACAACTGGGTTTCGATCTGCACGTTATCGGAGATGGCCCCGATTTAGAACGATTAAAAAAGATTTCAAACGGAAAAACCAGGTTTTTAGGATACGCCGACGACTCTTCTAAACTAATTGAGCTGAGCGGGTGCAAAGCTCTAATAAATACACAAAAAGAGGATTTTGGGGTAGTTCCACTTGAGGCGATGGTGTGTGGGAAACCGGTTATAGCTTACGGCAAGGGAGGGGTTTTAGAAACAGTTGTTCCCGGAGTTACCGGTGAGTTTATAAAGAAACAAACTTCAGAAGCATTGTCAGAATTGTTAAAAGACTTTAGTCCGAGCAAATATCGAAAAGAAGAATGTGTAAAGCAGGCGTTAAAATTTGAAAAAAGAAATTTCGAAGCTTCGTTAAAAGAGTTTGTTGAATTGGCGTAGTTTATTTAAGCTTAGGAAAAGTGATAGAATAAACTTTGAGCCCGCTTGTTATATATGAAGGTAGATTTTTACGAAACTGGTAAAAGAATAATGGATATTTTAGGTGCTGTAGTAGGCATTATCTTATTTTCTCCCATTTTAATCGGCGGAGCGGTTTGGGTTAAGCTTGTTTCAAAAGAAGGCCCGGTACTGGCCGATATAGTAGATAGAGTTGGTAAAAATCGCAAACCATTTAGGTTATACAAGTTTAGATCTATGATACCCAACGCGCAGGAATGGTTGAGGAATCAACCCGAGCTGTATAAAAAGTATCAGGACAATGGCTATAAACTAAATCCGGACCCCAGATGGATAAAAGGCGCGAAGTTACTGAGAAAATCCAGTATTGACGAAATGCCTCAATTCTTTAATGTTTTAAAAGGAGATATGAGCATTGTCGGTCCCAGACCTTACTATTTTTTTGAAATAGAAGAACAGTTACAAAGATACCCAAATCTGAGAGAATACGTAGACAAGGCTGTTTCTATAAAACCCGGCATCACCGGTTTATGGCAGGTAAGCGGGCGTTCAAAAGTGGGATTTGAGGATAGAGTTAAACTGGACGCAGCGTACGCAGAGAAAAAATCGTTAATTTTTGATATGATTTTAATTCTCAAGTCGCCTTATGTAATAATTAGTGGAAAAGGAGCTTCTTAGTATGAACAATTCAAAATTTTGGACCGGGGCAGACGGACCAGCAAAAATGAATAATAATATGGCAGTATCAAATGGAACTAAATCTAGTGGAATTAAATTAAAAGGAATTAAATCCAAAAGCACTCTCGTAAAGGGAATCGGGATTACAGGTGTAATTATTGCGGTAGTAATCGTAGCAATTTTAGGTGTGGGATACATACTTATCGGAAAGCCCGCGTTGGCGTTGTACTCGTCTACCGACATTTTAAAAGCTGATGCAAACGCTATTGTGGAGGCAATGAAAAACAGGGACATTTTAACTTTAGAGCAGGAACTCTCAAAAACCGAAACCGATATTGAAAAAGTGAGAAAGCAAAGGGATGAGAGTCTTAGTTGGGCAAAAACTGTAACCTTTTTTCAGGCAGACGAGTTTTACTCAGATTCTGACAGATTCTTAAATGCAGGTCTTTATGCTATAGACGCTTTAAGAGAAGCCGTGACAATATCGAAGCCATTTGCAGACGCTGCGGGATTTAGAATCACAGAAGAACAGGTAGTAAACGAAGAAGAAGGTTTAATGGAAGCTTTTCAGACTTGGGTTTCAATAATGCCCGAAGTATCGGGTCAAATGGACGGCGTAATTGCAAAAGTTGAGAAAATTGGAGACGAACTGCAGCCTATTGATACAAGCAAATATCCGGAAGAGTTTAGAGGCATAGAAATCAGATCAAATATCGATTTTCTGAAAAAGACTTTGTCTAACGCAAATTCGTATGGACCCGATATCAAAAAAGCCCTCACGGTTTTCCCAAGAGTCTTAGCTGTAGGCGAGCCGATTAAAAGGTACATGGTAATTATGCAAAACGACAAAGAAATCAGACCTACGGGAGGTTTTATGACCAATTACGCTACTTTTAAAATTCAGGACGGCTTACTTCAATCAGATTTTACATCAAAAGATATGTACAGCATTGATTTAACACTAGACATTATTGACGCGACTTACGACTTTCCCGATGCACCTCCCGCTTACACAAAATACTTAAAAGTAGAAAGATGGTATGCCAGAGATATGAACTCAAGCCCGGATCTAGTTACCTCAATGGATCAGTTTCTGAAATTTTATAATATGGCCGGCCGTATAAATCCGACAGAAATAAAAGCTGTAGATGGAATAATCATGATAGATACGCAGGTTGTTAAAGAACTTTTAGAAGTTACGGGTCCCGTTACGGTAAATGGTGTGACTTACACTTCTGACAATGTTGTTTTGGAACTCGAAAAGATTGCGTCACTGGCTTTAAGAGAACAGGCAAACCGAAAAAGAGTTTTAGGGGATTTAATGCAGTCAATGTTAATCAACGTTTTTGAATCAGATAAAAACATGTGGCCCAAATTAATCGATAGGGGAGTTGACTTAGCTCTACGAAAACACGTCCAGGCATATGTGTTTGATGCCGAAGCCCAAGAATTAATTGAAAAGTACAATTTTGGTGGCAGATTGTGGCAAAATGTTGACGGCGACTACTCAACAGTAATTTCAACAAACCTTGGTGGTGACAAAACAAACTGGTTTACATCAAAGCAAGTTAACCACACACTTACAAAAGAAGGAGATAAATGGATAAGAACCGTTAAGCTAAAATACACTTATAATAACCCCGAAGGTGACTACACACTTTTCGCTAACAGATTTAGAGACTGGATACGAGTTTACGCCCCTTTAGGTTCAAAGGTCTTATCTGTTGAAGGCAGCGAGGATGGAACCGAAACTGCCGAAGATTTGGGAAAGACATTAATGACCGGATATATTGAGCTAGGTCCCGGCGAATCCAAAGAAATCACGTTTAAGTACGAACTTCCAGAAAACACGATAAAGGGTGAGGTATATGTACTTAACCTTCAGAAACAGGCCGGAATCGAATCAGAGACCCACACTATAACGGTTAATGGAAAAACAACAACGCTTGAATTAAGTAAAGACCAAAAAATATCGGTAAAACTTTAAACTTAAGTTCGAATCAAAATTTGATACCCTGCGAAAAGCGGGGTATCTTTTTATATAGCTAAATGAAAACATACAATATAGAGGCGTTTGTACTCAAAAATAACAATTACTCTGATGCCGATAAGCTTTTTACTCTATTTACAAAAGATTTTGGCAAAATAGTCGCTTCAGCAAAAGGAATAAGAAAAATTTCTTCAAAAAGACGCGGGTCTTTAGATACTCTAAATTTAATTTCTGTGAAAATAGCTGAAAACCCGCAAGGTTACAAAAGTATTAACGAAGTAAAATTAATTAACTCGCACAAAAATACAAAAAAAACTCTCAAGAGAACGTATGCCGGTTACTATATATCCGAACTTATAACAAGAAACTTTGAAGAAAACCAAGCATCAAAAGAAATGTATAACTTATATTCGAAAACATTAACAATGTTAGGAAACGGAAACGTGCCGTACCAAATCCCTATACTTTACTTTGAACTTCACTTTTTAAAATATCTTGGTTATGGGGTTAATTTTGTAAATTGTTCTAAGTGCGGAAAGAAATTTGATACAGAGTGGAATAAATGTGGATTTAACTTTTATATGGGCGGAATACTTTGTGAGAACTGTGGAAGTGGGGATGCGATGGTATCATCTAAAACTATAAACATTTTAGGAAAGATGCTCATTGGGGATTTCAAATTTGAAATTACTAAAAAAGAGCTGGTTGAAGCTGATTATCTAATGAAAAGCTATATTGAAGAGAAATTAGGCGAAAAATACAAAAGTCTATCCATATTGCTATAGGGCGGTTTTAGTTTATAATTTGGTCTGTCGAATTTGGACAAATCTTGAATTGAGAGGAGCTATCGAAATGTATCAAAACGCTGACCAAGCCTTTGAAGAATTCTCACATAACTGTATTACATCGTTTGATTTTGGCCGAAACTGTAAAAACTCAAGTTTAAGCTACAACGATTGCAACAGATTGGTTGCTCGGATTAAGACACATTGTTTAGACTTTAATCCCAAGAAATTTTGGTCAGGATACCATTCACGCTAAATTTTTTCTGACCGGGGCAGCCTAAACGATGTAAAATCCGCAGGCTGCCCCTTAGTATTTAAACTTTTGACTTTAATAAAAATTAAAATATACTCTACCTATGCAAGAAAAAGTTGATTTACAGGCAAAAATAATATCTTTAAGTAAAAGACGAGGGTTTGTGTTTCCGGGATCCGATATTTATGGAGGTTTGGCAAATACATATGATTTTGGTCCTTTAGGCGTCTTGATGCTACGAAATATTATAAATTCCTGGTGGGAGTTTTTTGTAACCAAAAGACCTGAGATTTACGGTTTAGACACAAGCATTTTAATGTCACCCAAGGTTTGGGAAGCTTCCGGCCACACTGCAAACTTCAACGAGGCAATGATAGATTGTTTAAAATGCAGATACAGAACTCGCGCGGACCATTTGATTGAAAAATTCTTTGAGCAAAAAGGCGAAGAAAAGCAAGTTGAAGGTAAACCTTTTGACGAGTTAGATAAACTTGTTTTGGATAATAAAATACCTTGTCCGAGTTGCGGCGAACATAATTGGACAAAGGTCCGTAAATTTAATCAACTGTTTGATACTCATGTAGGTATCTTGGAAGAAGCACAATCGCTCGCATATTTAAGGGGCGAAATAGCACAGGGAATGTTTGTTAACTTTAAAAATGTTTTAGATACGATGAGGCCAAACCTTCCGTTTGGTATCGCACAGTCAGGAAAAGCTTTTAGAAACGAAATTACTTTGGGCAACTTTATTTTTAGGACTCTTGAATTTAATTTAGCCGAATTTGAATACTTTTTTAATAACAAAACACAGGATTGGAACGACTTATTTGAATACTGGCAAAAAGAAATTGAAACCTGGTGCGCGGAGGTTGGAGTTGACCTTAAAAAATCCAGATGGCGCGAACACACAGAACAAGAACGCGCGCATTACTCAAGTAGAACAGCGGATTTTGATACAGAATTTGCATTTGGTACAAAAGAGATGGCGGCAGTAGCCTATAGAACTGACTACGATTTACGAAATCACACAGAAAAATCCGGAACCGATCTAAGATATATGGATCCAAACACTGGAGAAAAGTTTATTCCGCACGTTGTAGAGCCTACATTTGGTATAAGCAGAGTATTTTTGGCTTTGCTTTCACAAGGATACAGCGAAGACGGCGAAAGAGTAGTTTTGAAGCTAAACAAAGAAATAGCACCTTATCGCGCAGCGGTGTTTCCTCTCGTAAAAAACAAACCGGAAATAGTGAATAAAGCCAAAGAACTATTTCAGGAACTTGTTGAAGCAGGGTATTCAGTAGATTGGGACGATAGGGGGAATATTGGAAAAAGATATTATTCTCAGGATGAAATCGGAACACCGTTTTGTATTACTGTCGACTATGAAACTTTAGAAAATTCTACTGTAACTGTTAGAAATCGAGATACAACAGAACAGGAAAGAGTTTCGGTGGC
>CAZHAM010000011.1:0-4859 GCA_964530415.1 uncultured Candidatus Saccharibacteria bacterium
TACAAGTATGCATTCTCTGTTTCATCAGCGTAGACTGCATTTTCGGGGTCGATTCTGTTTGGTTCGCATAAGTCGCTTACTTCTTGCGATTCTGAAGCGCGAACGAAACCTGGTTGGACGAGCGAAACAACTAACACGACGCTTAAGATTACGAACAACAATTTTCTCATTTTTGCTCTCCTATACTATCTTGGGATATTAACCAAATTGCGGTTGGCTGTATTTTATAGGTTATAAGTGTATTTGTAAAATCTGTAGGAAAGAGATATTTCAATCTGGGGGTGGTAATCCGCCAAACTATGGTGGGCGAGAGAGGACTCGAACCTCCAAGCCTTTCGGCATATGGTCCTAAGCCATACGCGTATGCCAGTTCCGCCACTCGCCCGTGGTGCTAGATCATTTTATCACTGAATTATCTTTTGGGAAAAACTTTTAACAAATCACTGTTTTAGCGAAGCGTCAGAAATCGGCCCACTTCCACTCGTTGCTTGAACCTTATCCATCTCGTTCATAAAATATCTAAGTTTGCCTAACCAGCTTTGGTGGCTGGGCGGATTATAAATTGGCGCGATTTTTTCTGGTGTATCAAATCCTTTTGCAACGTAATTTTTATTAAGTCCCTCCCCTACTTTTGCAATACCTTCATCGTAGTCTTTAAACTTTAAGACATTATTTCCATAAATTCCCCAACCAAAAGGATTATACGAGTCCGGGATTAATCTTTTTCCGCAGGACGACTCAATACATGAAATTGCGGGCAAAAGCCTGTAGTCCAGGTTATTCTCATCTGCCACCTTTATAAATGTACCTGAGTAATCAATTAAAGGTGATTTGTACTTAAGAAAGAAGGCTCTGAGGGTGTTTTCGCGGTCTACTTTAGCATAACCTATGCTTTGGGTCATTTTGGGCTCAGCTATTATGTTTTCTGGCTTCTCAATCTCAAATTCCACCCTAGAGGCAAAGGCAACACTAAATATTAGAGCAGTGGGGAGAATTAGAGAATAAAAAGCCTTCATACTTGAAGGCATATAACTAAGTCATTTTACCACATAAGCTAGCTGCGTCAAACCGCTATAGGTCTTTTATTGGGGTTTTATAAGTTTCCATTTGTTCACCAAAAAACTTTACTCCTTCGCACCAAGATCCTTTTGAAGGTGGTGTATAAGTTCTCATAATTTCGCATGGTTCTGTTACACCTTTTGAATAAAATCTATCGGATAAATATTCTGAAACTGTTTCGATTCCCCTTACCCAGTTTTTAAACATCTGAACGTTGTCTCCGTAAACTGCCCATCCCCAGGCGTTGTGTGATTCAACACCGGCTACTTCAGGGGTACGCTTCCCACAGCTCGACTCCTGAAACGAAATTGCTGCAACCATCCACCAAGGTATGTCATATTTATCAGCTTCCATTACAAAGACATCTCCCAATCCCTCTAAAGGGCAGTCGTATTGTTTAAAAACCTCATTAATTCTTTGTGACCTGGAATCTTTTGCGTAAAGTCTGATGTTAGAGTCCCCCAAAACCAGTGGCTTTGAAGCGTATATAGCGTAACCGCTTCTGGGCTGAGTTTTAAATTTCGGCGGAGATACAATTATTCCAACAGAGACGAGCAAAAACATTGTAAATGACGACAAAACCCACATTTTGGCGAAATTGAACCCCTTCTTTTTAGATGGTTCGTAAATACTTTGTAAGGTCTCTTTTGATTTTTTGGTTCTAAATAAACGTAAAAACATAATCAATAATTAAGTATAAACAAAATTGGTCAAACACTAAAGATTACGGCCACTAAAAATCCAACCAAGATTGCACTACCTGCAACCAATACCATCCTTAATCCCGTAGCCTTGTTTTTAGTTGGTATAAAGCCTAATAAGAACAACGACACTACAGATACTCCTACTGATACAAATCTTGCAACCTGAGGAGACAAAATAAAATAAGGAGATAGAACCAACAAGCCTGCAAGTATATAGGAAGCAAACATCAAAAGACCGTCTTTTATAGGATTGCCTTCGCGTTTGTGATTTTGAATCTCACGAACCTCGGTTTCGGTGAGATAAGAACCCGCGCCCATGGATAGAGCCTCGACAGCAATTAAAACAATTCCGGCTAAAATAATTTGCCTAGTGTCATACTCATTTGCAGAAGCAAGTCCAAATAAGAAACCAACAGTAGAAACCAAACTGTCTTCGATTCCGAATATTATATTTCTAAGCTGATCCGAATTTACTCTACGCATATCAATTTAAATTCTTAATAGTGTCAATTATATCTTCCATTGTGTGTTCGGCTTTAATGATGTACTTTTTCGCACCAAGAGCCATAATAACGTCCACATTCTCATCGTTTGCGGAATTACTCACAACAACGATGTTTAGATTTTTTAATTTATCGTTTTCTTTTACTAATTTTATAAACTCAATACCATTAATATCAGGTAAATAGTAATCAAGCCAGATAACATCCGGTAACACTTTCATTTTCAATAATTTTTCTATTGCTTCAAATCCAAGCTCAGAATAATCACTCTCAATCCCGGCTTTCGCGAGCTTCCTTTGTATAGCTTGAATTAATAATTTTTCGTCTTCAACTATAAAAACTTTCATTTATACCTCCTTAATAATACTACTAAATTTATGCGTCGATTGTGACCTCACCTTGTCTTGGCTTCATGCCCCCCAAGGGAATTGTAAACCAAAACGTTGTTCCCTTACCTTCTGCGCTTTCATACCAAATTTTTCCATTAGAAGATTCGACAATTGCTTTCGCCAAATACAAGCCTAGACCTGTGCCTTTTGTTTCGACCTTTACCGCGTTTGTGGCTCTAAAGAACTTTTGAAATATTTTTTCTTTGTCTTTTTCGGGAATTCCGTAGCCATTGTCTGAGACCTGGCTAATTATCTCCTCATCCTTTTTAGAAATAAAAACAGCAATTTCAGAATTATCCGGAGAATACCTTATCGCGTTTGATAATAGATTCATGTACACGTTTCGAATTAACTTTGGATCAATATTTATTTTCGGAAGGTTTTGGTGCGCGCTCACTACTATTTGAATTTTCTTTTCGTTAGCTCTAACGCTTACTTCACGTATAACTTCATTTAACAGCGCAACAATGTCTGTGGGTTCGGGATCGACGATTATTCTGCCTGACTCAATGCGCGAAACATTTAAAAGCGCGTTAACAAGTTCAATCATTCTCTCGTTGGATACATTTATATTGTTAAGCATCTCTTTTTGATCCTGCTTAAAATTAGTCTCATCTTCTAAAAGAAGTTCCAGAAACCATTTCATTGCTGTTAGAGGTGTTCTAAGTTGATGAGAAGCCAAAGAAATAAATTCGGTTTTCATTCTGTCGATTTCTTTTGCTTTTGTAATATCTCTTTCGATCGCGACAAAATAAATTACATTATCATCTTCGTCTAAGATAGGAGAAATTGTTACCTCAGCAATATATTTTTCGCCGCTTTTTCTAATATTTGTAACCTCGCCTTTGAAAACCTTTTTTTGAATTTTTATCGTATCCCAAAGATCCTTGTAGAACTCTTTCGGCATCTGCCCACCCCATGCCTTACCTGCTTTTTTGCCCATCACATCGTACCTAGAGTATTCTGTAAGTCTTAAAACAGCGGGATTGACATAAACTATTGTACCTTCGGTGTCGCTAATAACGATCAAATCAGAGGACCCCTCAACCGCAAGCTGAAATCTATAAAGTTCCTTGGATCTAATCTCGGAGTATTGGCGGTCGAGTTCCACCTGCTTTACCTTGTCAACAAGAGTAGAGTTGTCGTTAATAATCAGAGCAAACGTAAGAGTCACTAAAGCTACGTAAATGTTGATTAAAATTAGCCCTGCCGTGAAATTGTTTATCAAAACATATGTTAAAACGGTCAAGAATACCAAAGTTAAACCAACTATGGCTGCAGGAGCTTTTTTCATTGTAAGTATATTTTGAGTGGAAAACTGTATTTTTGCAAGAAGGTCGTTCTTTGCGCTATTCGTAGCGTAGCGCCACAATAGGTTCGAGCTTGGAAGCTTTTTGAGCCGGATACCATCCGAAAACGATTCCTACGAGGCTCGACATAACAACCGATAAGCCTATTGAGGATAGTGACAACGTAGCTGGTAAATTCATTAGTTTTGTGATTATTATCGATGTTCCTATACCCAGTAATATACCGATTAAACCGCCTGTAAAAGTTAAGATTATTGCTTCAACCAAGAATTGAGTAACTATAGTCTTACGTTTGGCTCCCAGTGCTTTTCTTAGGCCAATTTCTGTAGTTCTCTCAGTAACTGTAACAAGCATAATATTCATAATCCCTATACCGCCAACAACAAGAGAGATTGCCGCTATTCCAGTTAGGAGAGTGGTAAATGTACCGGTTATTTCGCTTACCGTTTCTAAAATATCCTCCTGGGATTGGATAGAAAAATCCGCCTCTTCCGGAGTAGCGAGTCCGTGCCTTTCTAATAACAAAAATCCAATTTGATTTAAAGCAGCATCCATAACCTCCTCATTTTTTGCGGTTACATAAATTGTGCTTACATGGCTTATTCCAAACATTACTTTTTGTGCTGTTTCAAGCGGGACATAAACCGATTCGTCTAAACTTCCGCCACCAAAACCCGTACTGCCTTTTGAAGTAGTGACGCCTATTACTTTAAAAGACGCCCCACTTATGCGCACAAATTTTCCTATTGGGTTTTCCTCAGTTCCAAAAAGTTCTTCTACAACACCCGCTCCTAAAACTATAACTTTGTTATAAATATCCCTGTCTTGTAAAGAAATATTTTCACCGTAATCAAGTTTTATGTTTCTGAGGCTTAGGTAATTATCTGTAATTCC
>CAZHAM010000011.1:4869-11768 GCA_964530415.1 uncultured Candidatus Saccharibacteria bacterium
ATTCCGTAAATCTGGACGTTCATATTGTTTTTATCGTAAATAATTTGGCCTCTTGATGTGTAATCAACCGCAACGTCATTTACCGTGTCGATCCTTTGCGAAGTTTTAATTTCTTCTGCATCTGCATATTTTAAACTTGTATTATCGGAGTTTGAGGTTCTTACAAATCCTTGTTGCTGAGCACCCGGTCTTATAGTTAATATATTTGATCCGAGCGATTGAATTTGTTGCTTTACTGAACTTTGGCTTGCTTCTCCAAGGGTCATTAGGGCAATAACCGATCCTATGCCTATTACAATTCCAAGAATCGAAAGAAGCGTTCTCATTTTATTTGTGGTGAGTACAGCTATACTCTCTTCGAATATTTCATTTAGTTTCATTTTTTGTATCGCTTAAAATTTTTCCGTCAACGATATTGATAATTCTTTTTGCTTTTTTTGCAATATCATCATTGTGAGTAATTACTAAGACAGTGTTACCTTTTTTATTTAGATTCTCAAATATTTTAATAATCTCATCGCTTTGTTTTGTAGGAAGATTTCCGGTCGGCTCATCTGCAAGTAAAATACTTGGCGACATGCTCAGTGCTCTTGCTATAGCAACTCTTTGTTTCTGACCACCTGAAAGCTGGTTTGGCGCATTGTTAATTTTATCTGTAAGACCTACCTCATCTAATACTTTGTGAGCAGTTTCTAGTCTTTGTTTTTTTGGAATACCAGCGTACATCATAGGAAGTAAAACATTTTTTAACGAAGACATCCTGGGGAGTAAGTTATAAGACTGAAAAATAAAACCTATTTCCTTATTGCGAAGTTCAGCTAATTCATCCTCATTCATATTCTGAACGTTTTTACCGTTTAATATATATTCACCGGCTGTGGGATTATCAAGCGCACCGAGAATATGCATCAAAGTAGATTTTCCCGAGCCCGAAGGTCCTGTAATAGCGACGAACTCTCCCGCATTAATGTTAAACGACACGTTTAATAATGCTTCAGTTTTAACCCCGTCAGAATCGTAAGTTTTACAAATGTTTTTTAGCTCGATCATGAGTTTAGCGCGGTCCCCCGCCTATAAAAGGTGCTCCTGTTGTTACATTTCTTTGTCTAAAGTTTGTTTCTTGTGAGTTAAAGCCTGATTTTGGTAAAGAGCTTACTGATACAACATCCCCCTCAGATAGTCCCGAAGTGACCTCTGTGTTTTCGTTATCTGATACACCGATTTCAATTTCTACTTTTGTATCTTTACCGTTTTCAATTTTGGTTACAATTTTCTTACCGCCGTTTTTAATTACAGCTGAAGTGGGTATCAAAAGTACTTCGGATTTTTCGTAAATTACTATATCCGCCTCAACACCCATATTAGGTAAAATGTTTTCGTTTTCCTCATCAAATTTAATGATTACCGGATAATTTGAGACTCCGCTTGAAACCTCACCTATCTTATCGATTCCTACGACAATGCCAGAAAAAGTTTTGTCCGATATACTGTTTAATTTTAATCTAACCTTTTGACCTACTTTAATCTTTGAAATATCAATTTCCGTAACATTTAATGAGGCAATAGGAGTTCCTTCTATTTTAATTGAGGCAACGGTTTGCACCGATCTCTCAGAAACCGAGTTTTCAATTTTTGTACCTTGTACCGAAATGATATTTGCAATAATACCGTTTGATGTCGCTGTGATAATTGGAGATTGTGCTTGATAGTCTTTGTAAGAACTGCTCAAGGCAATTTGTAGTTGGGATATTTCTGATTGCTGTCTTTTGTAATCTTTTTCAGCTTTTATAAAATCGTTTTCCGCTATTTTAAAAGCAACTCTTTCATCTTGCGATTGGTAACTATTGCGTTCTTTCTCGTCCTCAAAGGCTTCTTCTTTTTGGATTTTGGAAGTTTCAAGTGAATACAATGAGTTTTTTGCGGATTCCACCGAATTCTTAGCTTTGAGATAGTTTGAATAAGCCGAATCTTTAGCCGACTGCCCCTCTGAATCTAGTGTAATTTCCATAATCTTCTGCCCCTGGGTAACACTATCCCCTTCTTTAACAAATACTTCTTTTACAATCCCGTTAACGCTTGTTGTAATAGGCAAATAATTTGCGGTTTCAATTTGCCCGGATGCAGAAACAGCTGAAACAATATCTCCAATTTTTACTGTTTGCGTAAGTTTGTTTGTCTCAACAGCCCTATTACTACCTGACGCGTTTTTATAAACAAAATAACCCGCCACACTAATAATAATTAGAACAATTAATACAATCTTTTTTTTCATATCTTTTAGGTTAAATTTATTCATTGAGAATTTGCTGAGATGGGCAGAGTGACAGTAAATATCGAACCTTTGTTTAACTCACTTTCGACCGCTATGGTACCGCCATGGTTTGACACTATATCTTTTGCTATCGCTAATCCAAGGCCGGTGCCGTTTTTTTCACCGTTTGTTCTTGACTTATCAGCTCTGTAAAAAGGATCAAAAATTCGTTTTAGGTCTTCTTTAGAAATTCCTAATCCCTTGTCGGACACTTTTATCACAGCATTATTTCCATCTTTGTGCAACATGACTTCAACATCGTTTTCATCGCGATTATATTTTATTGCATTATCAATTAAATTTCTCACAACGCTCTCTATTTCGGATTCAACACCATAAATAATTAAGGGATTTTGTGCATAAACAATTTTATTTTGTTTGTTAGATTGGATAATTCTTGAAATTACATTATTTAAATCAAATTGCTGAGATTTTGACTTATGAGAATCGCTTTGGAATCGGCTCTTAACTAAAAGCTGCTCGGTAAGCCGATTTAGTGTGTCAGTTTCTTCTATCGCTGAGGTTAAAGCCTCTCTAGCTTCCGCGACGGTTAAATTTTTGTTTCGTAAAGTAACTTCAAAATTAGTTTTTAAAGCTGTTAATGGTGTTTTAATTTCGTGTGCTGCGTCAGAAATGAATCTCTTTTGTTTTTCAACCATTTTTTCGATAGGTTCTAAAGTTTTTCCGGCTAAGAAATATCCGAACGTACCGGCAATGGCGAGCATCGAAATATTTATAATCGCAAGCGTAGCTAAGACTTTAAGTCTTATTTCTCTTACTGTTTCCTCATTAGCTCCGGGAAAAAATCTTGGTCCGAGTCTTTCGTACATCACCCGACCGTCCGAGTGTATAAACTGCTTCTCAATTCGCATGCGTTGTGATTCCAGAGCCCTTTTGGTTGCATCCGAAACAGACGAATAAATAACATAACTGAAAGATAGTGTGATCACCATTAAAATTATTAAGTACCATGCTGTTAATTTTATTCTTGCAGATTTAAACATATTTTTATTCGGCCAATTTATAACCAAACCCCCTTATTGTTTGAAGAAGCTGTTTTTTATTTGGAAAAGGTTTATCGATTTTATTTCTCAGGTATCCGATATACTGTTCGACTGTATTACCTAAAATGTTTGAGTCATAGTTCCACACATGGGAAATAATCTGATCTTTGGTAACAGTTTTACCTTTATTTCTCATCAAATACTCTAAAAGAGCAAATTCCTTTTTTGTAAGATTTACTTGTTCATCTAATCTTTTTATTTCAAAAGTTGCGGGATTTAATTCAAGGTCGCCACATTTTAAAGTGTTTTCTAATCTGTCTTTTGGACGTCTTAGTAAAGCTCTGATACGTGCAAGCAATTCTTCAAAAGCAAAAGGCTTTGTTAAATAATCATCTGCACCCACTGTAAGTCCGTGTATTTTATCTTCAAGCTCACTTTTTGCGGTAAGCATAATTATTGGTGTGTGATTTTCGTCTTTTCGTAACTGTGAGCAAACTTGAACGCCGTTTATTTTAGGAAGCATCAAGTCTAAAACAATACAGTCATACTCCTCTGTTTCTGCCATATCCAAAGCTGATTCGCCGTCAAATACTATGTCAACGCTAAAATTTTCTTGTTCCAACCCTTTTTTTATGGAGTTTGCGATTTTATGTTCGTCTTCTACCACTAAAATCCTCATAGTTTTACATTATATAGCTTAAACTGAGGATTTGCTGAGCGAGATCAATGTTCTTATATGTAGCCTAATTAGATGCTAAAATTTAACTAATGCCCCAAGGACTTACACAAACAGAAGCCCTCAAGAGGCTTGAAACATACGGTTTAAACGAACTCGTCGATGCCGCAAAAATTTCTCCGCTTGGAATTTTACTAAGACAGATCAAGAGTAACTTTATTATTTACATGCTTGCAGTGTCTGTTGTTATCTCATTTGCCGTTGGAAAAACCACAACAGCCTATGCTATTTTGGCGGTGATTGCTTTAGTTATAGGTGTCGGCTTCGTTCAGGAGTACAAAGCGGAAGAAGCTGTGTCGAGCCTTAAAAAAATGTTAATGCCGATATCCATTGTTTACCGCGACGGCAAAAAGAAAGAAGTTAAATCACAGGATTTAGTTCCGGAAGATATTTTGGTTTTGGGAAATGGCGAAAAGATACCCGCTGATTGTGTAATTATCGAATCACACGAGTTAAGGGTTAATGAATCAGCCTTAACAGGAGAATCTAAAGAAATCGCAAAAAAATCCGTGAATGTAGACCAGGAACCTGCCGAAGAAAACCAACTATATATGGGAACTTATATTGTAAACGGCAGGTGTTTTGCAAAAATTATTCATACCGGAATGAATACAAAATTTGGAAAAATTGCGCATCTTATTTCTACCGCTGAAAAAGAACTTCCTTTGCAGATAAAAGTTAATAACATTGCAAAATATATGGTGGTTATAGCACTTATAACCACTTTTGCTACAGGAGCCCTAATGGCTTTTAGAGCGCCGGTTTTGGACAGTGTTGCAATCACAGAAATTTTAATTTTAATGGTTGCCTTATCTGTATCGGCTTTTCCTGAGGGGTTTCCCGTTGTTTTGGTTACTACACTGGCTCTTGGTGCTAAACGTATGTCTGATAAAAACGCGATCGTTAACAGAATGTCTATTATAGAAACTTTAGGCGAGGTTACGGTAATTTGTTCGGATAAAACCGGAACTTTAACGCGGGGTGAAATGACTGTTAAATATATTTTTACGGGAAACCATCTTTATGAAGTCGAGGGCAGCGGTTTTGTAGCCCACGGGAAAATTAAAGAAAATGAAAAAGAAGTTAAATTGGACGAACATTCCGAATTATATAAATTAATTGAAGCTGGGATTTTATGCAGTGACGCAGAAATTGAGAGAACGGGTACCGATAATGAGTATCGTGCGATCGGTTCCCCTACTGAGGCTGCATTGCACATTTTGGGCGCTAAGGCCGGAATATTTGGCGAATCATTTGATGCGGTTCGGGTAAACGAGCATCCGTTTAATTCTGAGAAAAAGATGATGTCGGTAATGAGCAAAACAAACGATGAGTATTTTGTATATGCAAAAGGAGCGCCCGAAGTTTTGTTAGAAAAATGTAGCAAGGTTTGGGACGGCGGAGTTTTCAAAGAATTTACCTTAGAAAATAAGAACGGATTATTAAAAATGCAACAGGAAATGTCACTCAATGCGTTTAGAACCCTGTGTATAGCATATAAACCGGTTGATTCGGCGTCGGAAGACTACACCGAAGACGATTTAATATTATTAGGAATAGTTGCCATGGAAGATCCTCCTCGCGAGGAAGCCAAGGCCGCTATTAAAATGGCGGAAGATGCCGGGATTCGTGTAATTATGGCTACGGGAGACAGCAGGGAAACTGCATTATCTATCGCCAGACAACTCGACATCGGCGAGACTATTTTAGACGGCAGTCAGTTGGACCAACTTTCTGATCAGGAACTTTCCGCAGCAGTAATGGAGACATTCATTTTTGCGCGTGTAAGACCGGAACATAAGATAAGACTTGTGAGAGTTTTAAAGGATTTAAATGAAATTGTTGCGATGACGGGCGATGGTGTAAACGATGCCCCCGCACTTAAAGAAGCTCACGTTGGAATCGCTATGGGTAAAAACGGGACCGACGTTTCAAGATCCGCATCCGATTTAATTCTAAAAGACGACAACTTTGCTACGATTGTTTCTGCGATTGCCGAGGGTCGTACTGTTTATAACAACATTAGAAAGTTTGTGACGTATCAACTTAGCTGTAATTTATCCGAGCTTATGGTTTTATTTATTGGCGTAGTTTTGGCGCCTGTGTTTGGTTGGCAGGTTCCGATTTTGTTATCGTTACAGATTTTATTTATGAATCTTGTCACCGATAATATGCCCGCACTAACTTTGGGAGTAAATCCTACTTCTATAGACATCATGAATGACAAACCAAGGAACAAAGGAGATATTTTAAATAAAACGTTGATTAAACTTTTAATTACAACTAGCGGATTAATGGCAGTCGCTACGCTTTTAGCATATTATATTGCTTCTAATGTTTTAAACTTTTCTTCAGAAGAAAGCAGAACAGTTGCGCTGGTCACACTTATAATAGTAGAGATTGCATCAGCGTTTAATTTTAGGTCTTTTAGAAAAACAACTTTAAACAGATCCCCTTTTGTAAACAAGCCTCTTGTGATTGCTTCGGCGTTTTCTCTTATCGCCACCTTGGTAATTTTATATACACCGGCGAGTAACATTTTTGAAACAGAAAGTTTTGATTACAGAGGTTGGTTACTGGCTTTAGTTTTGGGTGCAGTAATATTTGTTATTAATGATTTGTTAAAGATTTATAATTTAAAAAATCCCGAATATATTACAAGCACGAAATAGTTTTTATTGCTACTTCGTCGTGCGACAGTGAGGCTTGTATAAAGCCAAGACCGTTACCCTCTTGTTAAAAGTATAACCCCAATAATTAAAGCTAAGATATAAACCAAATGTTTAATTATTTTAACTTTCAATCTACCAAATAGTTTTGTGCCAACATACAATCCAATAATAAGGAA